>JAFQBO010000370.1 GCA_017416665.1 Oscillospiraceae bacterium | reverse complement strand
TTAGTGTAAAATGTAGTTACCACACAAACATCAACACGGAGGTTACTATGAAGCCATATAAACATTTTACACTATCTGGTGGAAAAAAATGCTGTTTTATTCATCCGGTTCACACTAATACTGTACAGCTTTTTTATTATTTGAATTTTTAATTTACCGTTTTATTAAGTGTGAATTAATTTTTGCTTTTGCCACGTTTAACGAAGAAAACGAGGAGTTCTATAATGAGAGCCGCCGCAGTGAGGGCGATAAACAGCGGAGTAAGACCCATACCGCCGTTATCGGCATTGTCATTTTTGCTGTCGGATTTGTTTTTACTGTCACTTCCCTTGTAATCGGACTGCTGATTTTTACCTGCCGCAGGATTCTGGAGAGCGTTTTCATCAGTTTTGTTTGAATTTGCGTCACTGCTTCCCTGAGTTACGGTAATACCGCCGTTTTTGTCGGAGAGGTATGCACTAACCCATGCAAGCGGATCATTCCAGTTGATGGTACACTCATTCACCGACCATGCCTCAATGTGATCCATATAGCACTTTGCCGGAGCGATTTCACCCGGTTTCCAGCCCGAACCCTGTACCCATGGATCCTGCATACCCGAGTTAGGGCCTCCGACAAGTACGCCGTTAGGAGCTTTCGGGAATGTTGAGTCTGCCTGATATGACCACCATCTGTGGTGTGGATTTTCGGCTGAGTGAGAGCCGTAGCCGGTAACGTAGGAAATATCCATCGGGTTACGTCCGAGAATGTAGTCCATACCGCTTACAACGCCCTGTAAATAGGCATCATCGCCTGTAAGCTCGTATGCATACGCCATAATCATGTTATTGTTCATTACAAACGAGTTAGAACCCCAGATATAGCCTTTGCCATCGTTCACATAGCTGATTGTACTCTGAGTGTACGGCTGACCGTAGCCCTGTTCGGCTGTAAGTTCACTGTAATAAGTCGCCGCATCTTTGAAACTGTCTGTGAGAGACTGTGCCGCTGAGGCATCAAGCTTGTCTGTATTGAGAGCGAGTGACATATTACCGAGAGCAGAAGTGTGACCCCAGTTGAAAGTACCTGCACTGTCCACATCTTCGCCGCCTGACAATTTTGTGTTTACGCTCATGACGTGTTCTGAATTCTGCATATCCTGTAAATACATGCTGTCACCTGTGGAGATAAAAAGCTCACACGCCGCCCAGTAGAATTCATCTGTAACGTTGTCATCGCCGTAAGCACCGCCGCCTACCGATTCATCGAGAGGAGCATACATATCCGGGTGTGCCTTTGCCGCCTCATAAGCCGCCTGTGCATTGGTGAGGCACTGCTTTGCAAACTGAGTATCAATGCTTTCCCAGAGACGGTATGCCTGTGCCGCACACGCCGCCATATTGAGAGTTGCCGCAGTCGTCGGAGGCTTTACAATACGTTCCTGTGTATCTTCTGACGGAGCTACAGCAAGAGCTGTCCACTTGTCATCATGGATTTTATGGTAAACCATGTTCATGCAATCGCCGTCTTTCACCATCATTTTGAACATCCATTCCATTTCGTACCTTGCTTCGTCAAGGAGGTCAGGAAAGCTGTTTGCATTTTCAGGAATACTCATTGTACCATCGGCATAAACGGAGTCGTAGCCGTTTTTCTTTGCGATTTCGTACTGATTCTGCATTGTCCAGAGAGAAACACCGCCGTTTACGACATATTTTCCGTGGTCGCCTGCATCGTACCAGCCGCCTGTAACGTCCTGTGTACCACTGCTTGCGGTGTAGCCCCATGTCTGTTCTATTGTCGCCATATCGGACATATGACCGCCTGCTCTTGCGAGTGTGGTACTGTCACCCGAGATAATGTACTGTGAGTCAATGTCGATACCGCTTCTGTTCTGATAGAAGTAGTTGAGTGAGTCATAGAGCATATAGGAGTAGATTTCTCCTCCGCCGATTGTAAATTCACGGCTTACAGCACCATCTTCAGCCTTGAGTGTGTATGTGCCTGCTGTATTGAAGTCGGAGAAATCGAGAACGTGAACCTCATCGCCCGAGTCATCGTCGTAGCCTTTAGGCTGTGACTTGCCCGAGTAAACCGATGCACCACTTGAATCGAGTAATTCAAATGCCACTGCATCACTTTCATCTGAAAGCAGAGTAGCCTTTTTGTTCATGTCTGTGAAGTAGCCGAGCTGATTTGTGAGAATATCTGAACGAACCCATGACTCTTCTGCTTTGTAGTCATATTCATCGCTTGTGGTACACTCAAGTGACATATTATCAAAGGTGAAAACTGTACCTGCAGGAACGGTATCACCGCCTATATGGAACGCCCATTCAACCTCAGCTGTTCTGTTTGCGGTAAAAGTACCCTCAACGTGCTGAGTCTGATTTGCTGTAAGGTTTTTCACGTTCCAGCTTGAGTCGTACTGCGACGGATCCGATTCGCCGTGCCAGTCTTCGGCATACGGCTCTGCCATGTCACCGATTTTTGTGTAGTAGGTACAGTCGTTGCTTGCGGTAATATCAAAGGAAACGTTGTAGGTGTTACCGCTTACGATGGTAAGACCTCTGTGACGGAACTGACAGTCCCATCTGTCCTCACCGCCGTTTGATGCTCCGCCCGGATTGACAACAGTAATTTTGTAAACGCCGTCTGAGATGTCGAATTCCATTTCGCCCGGAATTGATTCGCAGACATGCCAAGGAAGTCCGACACCTTCTTCAAAGTCGGTCTGACCAACCTGCTGTCCTGCAAAAACTGTGTCGTTGTCTGATGGTATTACGGCAAGGTTTAAAGACATTACCGTAACGGCACTCAGTACAGCGAGTGTTTTTTTAAAGCTTTTCTTCATGATTTTCCTCCTTGATTTTTGAGAGCATTCATGTAAAACTCGTCTACATTCTTTGTTACTTCATCTGAAAGCTCGCTTGTTTTGTTCTTGTCCACACTGTTTCTGAATTCCTGTTCAGCATCATCAGGAATTTCACCATTGTATTTTTCTTCGAGTTCATCATAAACCTTGTTGAGTTCCTGCTGATAGTTATAGGCGTTTTCCGTATAGAAAAGAGAGTTGTGACCGTTTGTTACGCCCTCGATGGTTCTGTACTCAACATTCGGATTTGTGATATTTTCTTTCTGTGCGATAATTGATGCACCGTCATAAAGAATAGTTTCATCACCTGTGCCGTGAATGATAAGAACGGCTGTATCTGTGGAATTTATCGAGTCAACCGCTGACACGTTTGCCTCTGAGCCGAAAAGGAGCTTGTTGTTAAGCCACATAAACGGATACTCGATAAACGCAAATGGTTTGCCGAGCATATCCTGTCCGAATTCATAGATAATGCCCATAGGTGAATTATATCCTGCAACGCTTGCCACAGCTGTTATATCATGTCCGTTGTCGAGAACGGCTGTAACGGCATATCCGCCCCAGCTGTGACCGTAGAGGAAAAACGGAAGCGAGTTAAGACGTTCGTCCGATTCGGCAAAGGTAAGAGCTGAGTCAAGGTCGATTGCCGACTGTGCCATACCTGTGGTGCCTTCGCCTTCACTGTTTCCCGAACCTGTGTTATCATAGGCGATAACCTTGTAACCGTTGTCCACGAAATAACGTATCTCACCGAAATAGCTTTCGGAATAACCGCCGAGACCGTGTGAAATCACGACAAGACCTTTTTCGTTGTTTTCATTTCCGTAGATATGCCCTTTGAGAGTGTTCTCACCCGATTTGAAGGATACTTCTTCTCTGTCATACTTATCGCTTACGTCATCATATCTGATAAATGCAGTGTATTCGGGAATGTCCGCACGTCCGAACATATCATTGAAAACTGATTTAGTCGCAAAGAATGAAACCACACTGAATAAAATCACCAGTACGCATAAAACTATAACTACAATTTTTACCGCACGTTTTCCTGCGGATTTTTTTACCTTTTCTGCCATCAGTTAAGTCCTTTCATAGTGAGTGAAATTCTGCCACGCTTTACATCAACATCAAGCACCTTAACCTTTACGATGTCTCCAACCTTTACAGCCTCAAGCGGATGCTTTATAAATCTGTCGCAAATCTGAGAGATATGAACAAGACCGTCCTCGTGTACGCCAATATCGACGAACGCACCGAAGTCGATAACGTTTCTGACAGTTCCAACAAGTTCCATATCAGGTTTTAAGTCCTTGATTTCCATAACGTCACCACTTCTCATAAGCGGAGCAGGAAGTTCGTCACGCAGGTCACGTCCCGGTTTCATAAGTTCCATAATTATATCGGCAAGAGTCGGTGAACCGATACCCAGCTTTTCACAGATTTCATTTCTGCCCTGCTGTTTTACTCTGTCATTGATGGTACTCATTTCCGCAGTACCTATATCGGCAAGCTTAAAGCCGCATTCTTCCATAAGCTTTGAGGCAGCCTCGTAGCTTTCAGGGTGAACGGCGGTATTGTCGAGAGGGTTTTTGCCGTCACGCACTCTTAAAAAGCCTGCACACTGTTCAAAAGCTTTCTTACCCAGTTTAGGTACTTTAAGGAGCTGTTTTCTGTCAGTAAACACACCGTTTTCCTCACGGTATGCAACAATGTTTTTTGCAACTGTCGCATTGATACCTGCAATATATGAAAGCAGAGAATGTGATGCCGTGTTAAGGTCAACGCCAACCGAGTTTACACAGTTTTCAACCACGCCCGACAACGCCTCGTCCATACGTTTTTTCGGCATATCATGCTGATACTGTCCGACACCGATTGCCTTAGGGTCAATTTTTACAAGCTCTGCCAAAGGATCCTGCATTCTTCTTGCGATAGAAATAGCACCTCTGATTGATACGTCAAACTCAGGGAATTCCTCCGCCGCAAGCTTTGATGCCGAGTAAACCGACGCACCTGCCTCGCTTACTACCATATAGCTTACCTTCTGCGGTATTTCACGGAGTATCTCCGCAATCAGACTTTCACTTTCTCTTGATGCCGTTCCGTTACCGATTGAAATTGCTGTTACGCCGTTTTTCTCGATAATCGACTTAATCTGTGCCTTTACCCTGTCGTCCTTACCCTTTCTGAAAGTCGGGTAAACGATAGCCGAGTCAAGCACCTTACCTGTGGCATCAACAACCGCCGTTTTACAGCCGTGTGCATAACCCGGGTCAAAGCCGAGTGTAATCTGATCCTTTACAGGTGGCTGGAGCAGGAGCTGTCTTAAATTGGACGCAAACACCTTTATTGCACCCTCACACGCATTTGCTGTAAGTTCTGCTCTGATTTCCCTTTCAACCGATGGCATAATAAGTCTTGTACAGCCGTCCTGCACAGCCGTTTTCACAAGCTGTCCGCATCTTGTATTGTTTTTCACATACATCTGTTCCGCAACCGAGAACACAAATTCCTCATCAATCACAACAGAAACTTTCAGTGCCTTTTCCTTTTCGCCTCTGTCAATGGCAAGTACTCTGTGTCCTGCAATTTTAGAAACACCCTCACTGAATTCGTAGTAATTCTGATACACGGTTTCCGCTTCTTCATCAGTTGCCTTTGATTCAATCTTTGACACCTTTTCATAAAGACTTCTGATTTTCTTTCTCAGTTCAGCATTGTCTGAAACGTCTTCTGCAATAATGTCCATAGCACCCTGTAAAGCATCTTCAACAGTGTTAATGTCCTTTTCAGCGTCTATGTACTTTTCAGCCTCAGCATCAGGATCGGTATTTTCCTGTGCGATGATAAATTCTGCAAGCGGTTCAAGACCTTTTTCTCTTGCAACACTCGCTCTTGTCTTTCTCTTAGGCTTGTACGGACGGTATATGTCCTCAACTTCAACAAGTGCTACCGCATTTTCAAGTGCCTTCACGATTTCATCGGTAAGCTTACCTTGTTCCTCGATAGATGAACGTACTTCCTCTTTTCGTGCCTCAAGGTTTCTTAAATAGTTAAGACGGTCACTCAGTTCTCTGATAACCTGGTCATCGAGAGAGCCAGTAAGTTCCTTTCTGTAACGTGCGATAAACGGAATGGTCTGTCCCTCGTCAAGGAGGTTTACTGTATTGTCAACCTGTTCCTGTCTTATTTTAAACTCGTCTGCAAGTTTTTTGTTAATATCCATTGCTTTTTCTCCATTTCTTCTTAATAGACTTCTTAATTTTACCACGTTTTGAACTATTTTTCAACTGTTTTTACATTATTTGTTTGATTACATTTTCGTAAAACGGAAAAATTTATATTTGTTTGTCGAAAAGAATAAATCCGATTCGCAATACGAAATTATTGAAAATTTATCTTACAATAATCAATTTTGCAAAAAATCATGCATTATCAGGGTAAAATTGAAAAAGTACATTGGGAACATCAGACAGGACACCGACTCTTTACAAATTAAAAGTTTTGTAGTATAATGTTAGTGTCACCTGAATTAACAATTTAAAGGTGGCAGACAGGAGAGAGTTATGCTTAAAATTCAAAATCTTACAAAGCAGTATGGCGAAAAGAAAGCCGTTGACAATCTCACACTTCATATTAATAAAGGTGAGATTTATGGTTTTATCGGTCATAACGGCGCAGGTAAAACAACGACAATAAAGGCTGCCTGCGGTATTCTGGCGTATGACAGCGGCGAAATTTACATTGACGGAATTTCGGTAAAGGAAAAACCTATTGAGTGCAAAAAAATAATTTCCTATATTCCGGATAATCCTGATTTGTATGAGTTTATGTCAGGTATACAGTACCTCAATTTTGTTGCAGATATTTTCGGTGTTGATGCGAAAAGCCGTGAAGAGCTCATCTACAAGTATTCGGATATGTTTGAGATAACGGGTAATCTTTCTCAGCTGATCAGTGAGTATTCACATGGTATGAAACAAAAACTTGCGGTAATATCGGCACTTATACATAAGCCAAAGCTTATTATCATGGATGAACCTTTTGTGGGACTTGATCCGAAGGCAGCGTTTCAGCTGAAGGAAATCATGAGAGAAATTTGTGACAATGGCGGAGCGATTTTCTTTTCGACGCATGTTCTTGAGGTTGCTGAAAAGCTCTGTGATAAAATTGCGATTATCAAGGGTGGTAAGCTTATCAAAAGCGGTAAGACAGAGGACGTTACTGGTGATGCATCACTTGAAGACGTGTTTCTTGAACTGGAGGGATAATTATGCTGAAGGCTTTGATGAAAAAGCAAATGCTTGAAATGACGGCGTTTCTTTTCCAGAATAAAAAAGATGGTAAAAAACGCAGTAAAATGTCCCTTTTACTTTATGGACTGCTTTTGCTGTATTCTTTTGGAATGATAGGTTTTTTATTCTTCCAGCTTGCTGATTTTGTGTGCGAGCCGTATTTTTCGATGGGTTATGGCTGGCTGTATTTTACATTATTTGGTATGATGGCGACCGGTACGGGAGTGTTTCTGAGTATATTTTCAATTTACTCAACACTCTATCAGGCAAAGGATAATGAATTTATTTTGTCACTTCCTGTACCGTCACATAAAATTCTTCTTGCGAAAATGCTCGGTTGTTACATAACAAGCTTTGCGTTCGAAATGATTGTACTGATACCGTGTTATGCTGTATTCATTATTAATCAGCCATTTACGGTAATGCAGATTGTGATGGGTGTACTGAATTTGTTTTTACTTCCTCTGTTCGCCGTTTCTATTGCATGTATACTCGGCTGGATTATCGCACTGGTTGCATCAAAAACAAAGAAAAACATAAAAACGTTTGTAACGCTTGCAATATCGGTTGCGTTTTTCGGTGTGTATTTTTATGTAATGTCGGGTGCATCTGATTTCATAAACGTATTTGTAACAAATGCAGATGAAATAGCAGGTGCAGTAAAATATGCGCTTTATCCTGTCTATGCAATGGGACATGGTGCAATGGGTGAGATTTCGTCATATCTTATCTATGCTGGTGCTGTTTTACTGCTTTTCGG
>JAFQBO010000369.1 GCA_017416665.1 Oscillospiraceae bacterium | reverse complement strand
TTGTCTTCGTCTATAATGAGTACCTTTCCTAGTGGCATCTTTATCATCCTTTTTATCATTAAATTATGGTTGAATGTATTTGAAATTTTAAAATTTTTGTGATAAATATGTTTACTATTTTATTATACAATATTAACGAATTGTGTACAAGCTTTTAATATGAATAAATTATTTCTAAATAATGAATAAGTTCATGATTAGTTCATGATTTGTATATAGTTGATATATCAGGGTTAAAATAACGAGAATTAGCACGTAATTTCATACTTAATATGTGCAAGTGCACAAAGTTTTAGAAATGTTAGTGAAAACACTTGATTTTTTATAGTAACTTGATAAAATATAATTAGCACTCAAAGATAATGAGTGCTAATAAATTTGATAATTAAATATTATATATAATACAAGGAGGAAATATATTATGACAATCAAACCATTAGCAGACAGAGTAGTTGTAAAAATGACTGAGGCAGAAGAAACAACAAAGAGTGGTATCATTCTTACAGGTTCTGCAAAGGAAAAGCCACAGGTATCTGAAATAGTTGCAGTAGGTCCTGGTGGAATGGTTGACGGCAACGAAGTTAAGATGTACGTAAAACCGGGAGACAAGGTACTTACAAGCAAGTACTCAGGTACAGAAGTAAAGATCGATGGTGTTGAATATACAATTCTTAAGCAGGAAGATATCCTCGCTATAGTAGAATAATATAAGAAATAAACAGAGAAAAAGGAGTTTTTAGATATGGCTAAGAATATTTGTTACGGTGAAGACGCTAGAAAAGCATTGCAGGCCGGTATTGACAAGCTTGCTGATACAGTAAAGATCACACTCGGACCTAAGGGCAGAAACGTTGTTCTTGATAAGAAATTCGGTGCTCCGCTCATCACAAATGACGGTGTTACAATAGCAAATGAAATCGAACTTGAAGATGCATTTGAAAACATGGGTGCTCAGCTCGTTAAGGAAGTTGCTACAAAGACAAATGATGCAGCAGGTGACGGTACAACAACAGCTACACTTCTCGCACAGGCTCTTATCCGTGAAGGTATGAAGAATATCGCAGCAGGTGCAAACCCTATGATCGTAAAGAAGGGTATCTCCAAGGCTGTTGACGTTGCTGTAAAGTCTATCGTTGATAACTCAAAGGTAGTAGACGGAACAGATGATATCGCAAGAGTTGCTACTATTTCTTCAGCAGATGAAACAGTAGGAAAGCTTATTGCAGAAGCTATGGAAAAGGTTACAGCTGACGGTGTTATCACTATTGAAGAAAGCAAGACAGCAGAAACATACAGCGAAGTTGTTGAAGGTATGCAGTTTGACAGAGGTTATATCTCACCATACATGGTAACAGATACAGATAAGATGACAGCTGTTATTGATGATGCATATATCCTTATCACAGATAAGAAGATATCATCAATTCAGGATATTCTTCCACTTCTCGAACAGATCGTTCAGGCAGGCAAGAAGCTTGTTATCATCGCTGAAGATATCGAAGGCGAAGCACTTACAACACTCGTTCTCAACAAACTCAGAGGAACATTTGTATGTGTTGGTGTAAAGGCTCCGGGATTTGGCGACAGACGTAAGGAAATGCTCAAGGATATCGCTATTCTTACAGGCGGTGAAGTTATCACAGAAGAACTCGGCCTTGATATCAAGGAAACAACAATTGATCAGCTTGGTCGTGCAAGACAGGTTGTTGTTCAGAAGGAAAATACTATTATCGTTGACGGCGCTGGCTCAAGCGATGACATAAAGGACAGACTCAACCAGATCAAGTCACAGATGGAAGTTACAACATCTGATTTTGATAAGGAAAAACTTCAGGAAAGAGTTGCTAAGCTTTCAGGCGGTATCGCTGTTATCAAGGTTGGTGCAGCTACAGAAATCGAAATGAAGGAAAAGAAACTCAGAATCGAAGACGCTCTTGCAGCTACAAAGGCAGCTGTAGAAGAAGGTATCGTAGCAGGTGGCGGTACAGCACTTATCAATGCTATGCCGGCTGTTGAAAAGCTCATTCCTTCACTTGACGGCGATGAAAAGACAGGTGCTAAGATTGTACTCAAGGCTCTTGAAGAACCGGTTCGTCAGATCGCACTCAATGCAGGTCTTGAAGGTAGCGTAATTATCGATAAGATCAGACGTTCACGTAAGATTGGCTACGGCTTTGACGCTTACAAGGAACAGTATGTAGATATGATCCCTGCAGGTATCGTTGATCCTACAAAGGTAACTCGTTCAGCACTTCAGAACGCAGCTTCCGTAGCAGCAATGGTACTCACAACAGAAAGTCTTGTGGCAGATGTAAAGGAAGAAAATCCTGCACCACCAATGATGCCACAGGGCGGCGGAATGGGATTCTAATTTAAAAAATTTCCCCTCCCTTTATTAATATAAATTCACTTCCTGTCGGGAGTGAATTAGAAAAAGCCAAAAAAGCATTCTTTTTACGGAATGCTTTTTTGGCTTTTATATTGTAGTTACATAAAAATAAATTATTAGACTTTTTAGTTGTTTTTTATATATGCTTGTGGTTTAGTAAAAGATTTGCAAATGGTTTGAATGTGAGTGTTCCGGAGTTGGACTCTGTTGAATAATACGGGCTTAACTGTAAAGTGGATTCTGTTTTCAGTTTTATGAAAAGTAATGCAGTGTTTTGTGCGTCTACAAGAGCGTCGTGGATATTTTCGTTGTAGTCCAGTCCGGCGATTATCAAAGCGTCTGAAAGCTTGTACACTTTTGGAGAATTCATCTTTTCACTGAATATCTCCTGACAGTCTTCCCATTCTTTAAAATATTTATCAAACTCAGGTATGTCAATGTATTTGTAATACATTTCTCTTGACATCTGATATGAGTCAGTGTCGCTCCATGATACAAAAACAGGATTTTCGGGTAACCATTTTATCAGACTGTCAATAGCCTCCTGAAGCTTAGGTGCGTTTTCCAGATCTGAATCATTGATACCTGTAAGGTTGTGGATATAATCGTCTAAAGCACCGAATTCAGGGGAAACATAGGTTTTGAATGAATCGGTGATCTCAAGTTTTTCGTTGACTTTGACAGCTCCGATTTCAATGATTTCGTTACGGCAAGGGTATAAGTCCTTTTTTACGGAAGATGGTACTTTACACATTTCCAAATCTATTATTACGTATTGATTTGTTTCCATATAAGTATACCTCTTAATTTCTTTTGTCTAAAATGTTGTGTGG
>JAFQBO010000368.1 GCA_017416665.1 Oscillospiraceae bacterium | reverse complement strand
AGTGGCTCCGCCCCTCGACCCCGCAAGCCTTTGAAAAGGCTTGACCGAAACTTTTAATTTTGAAAAATCTTTTCAAAAGGAACTTTTTCGACAAGCTGAAAGCAGTTCTTTCGCAGAACTGCTTTTTAATATTTTGGAGATATTGAAATTTTTTCTTGTTTATGGTATTATAAAAGGAGTGATATTTTTATTCGGAGGTTACAGGTGAAACGAAAAGACTATATAAACTATGAATTTGAGAAACTGTCGGAAAGAATTTCAGTATGCGTAAGTCAGGAACATGGCTTCGGCACTGATGCTTTCCTGCTTGCCGATTTCTGTCAGCATAAGCAAAAGGACATTGCATGTGATCTGGGTACAGGCTGTGGAATTATTCCGCTGATACTTCAGAGAAACGCACCTCCAAAGCTTACATATGCTGTTGACATTCAGGAACAGGCGATAGAACAGCTTGAAATAAGTCTTGAAAAAAGCAATATAGACAGTATCGTACCGATTTGTGCCGATCTGAAAACACTGTGGAACGATGCACCTCTCGGCACTCTAAGTCTTGTAACCTGCAATCCTCCGTATAAGGCGGCAAACGCAGGAATCGAAAGCAGTCTTGACGCACATAAAATCGCACGTCATGAAATACTCTGCAATATTGATGATGTATGTTGTGCGGCATCAAAGCTTCTGAAATTCGGCGGAAGACTTTGTATATGCAACCGTCCTGAACGTCTGAGTGATGTTATTTTTGCGATGAAAAATAACGGTATTGAACCTAAACGTCTGAGGTTCGTAAGCAAAAATGAAAATACAGCACCATGGTTGTTTCTCATAGAAGGAAAAAAAGGCTCAAAACCGTTTATGCAGGTTCTCCCACAAATGTATGTATGGAACAAAAACGGATATTCAGAAGAAATGGAACGAATTTACACTACGGGAAAGGATGAACAATAATGGGGACACTCTTTGTTGTCGGAACACCGATAGGCAATATGGACGATATAACCTACCGCCAGCTTGAAACGCTCAAAAATGTAAGCTTTATTGCGGCAGAGGATACCCGTGTAACGCTGAAGCTTCTCAACAGATATGACATTAAAAAAACACTGATAAGCTATCACGGACACAGCAGTAATACTATTGCAGAATCAATTGCTGACAGAATTGAAAACGGTGAAGATGCCGCTATTGTAACCGATGCAGGAATGCCGTGTATTTCCGATCCCGGTGAAATTCTCGTAAAAATCTGTGCAGAACGTAATATTGACATAAAGGTTGTACCGGGCCCTAGTGCCGTAATTTCCGCTATTGCGGTTTCGGGACTCAGTACATCAAGATTTTCATTTGAGGGTTTTCTTTCCGTAACAAAAAAACAGCGTATTGAACATCTCGAAAGCGTGAAAAACGACACAAGAACACTTGTTTTCTATGAAGCACCACATAAACTGCGTAATACCCTCGAAGACTTTCTCAGATATTTTGGTGACAGAAAAATTTCACTTTGCCGTGAACTCACCAAAGTTTATGAAGAAGTACTCAGAATGACTATATCAGAAGCGATTTCATATTATACAGACAAAAATCCAAAGGGTGAGTATGTGCTTGTGGTTGAAGGTGCGACACAGCAGAAGTCAATGAGTGAATTAACTCTTGAACAGGCGGTTGAGCTTGTAAAGGAACTTATCGAAGATGGTATCAAATCATCCGAAGCATGTAAAAAAATAGCCAGGGAAACAGAATTTTCAAAAAGTATGCTTTATGCAGAACTTGTAAAATCTGATGAAAACGGAGGTTAAAATGAGAATACCAAGAGTCGCTTGTATCAATGATCTTTCAGGATACGGCAGATGTTCCCTTACAACGGCAATCTCAGTTCTTTCAGCGGCAGGAGTACAGGCTTGTCCTGTTCCGACAGCCGTACTGTCAAAGCATACAGGTTTTGACAGTTATTATTTCAAGGATCTGACTGACAGTCTTGAGCCGTATATGAACGACTGGAAACAGCTTGAATTTGATGGTATTTACAGTGGTTTTCTGGGTTCGGCAGAGCAGATTGAAGCAGTTGAAGGTTTTATCGATTTCCACAAAAAAAAGAACAGCCATACAAGTATCATCATAGATCCTGTAATGGGTGATGCCGGCAGACTTTACGCTACATACACACCACAAATGCAGAAAGAAATGAAACGCCTTGTAAAATCTGCCGATATTCTGACACCGAATATAACAGAAGCGTGTTTTCTTACAGATACTCTTTATCTGGGTGAAGAAATTTATCCGCAGAAGGCTACAGAGCTTGTAAAAAGACTCAGTGAAAAAACGCAGGCAAAAATTGTGCTGACAGGAATTGTAAAGCATGATAAAATACTCAACATGACTTATTCTGATGGTGACATACAGCTCAGTGAGGTTTTGCGTGAAAAAAACATATATTCGGGCACAGGAGATATTTTTTCATCAGTGGTATGTGCATTTATTCTGAAAGGCAAACCTCTTCATAAGGCTGTTGACATTGCAGGACGCTTTATTTCCGAGGCAATTGAAAAAACAGCCGTTTCAAATACCCCACTCACAGAGGGTGTTGTTTTTGAACCTGTACTGCATAAGCTATGGAATATGTAAGACTCTGAATTTCCGGTGCAAAATGGTGCAATAATTCATTTTTAGTATTGATTTATTATTTTATTATGATATAATATAACTACAAATATTTTTGGAATACAGTACCGCTGTAATTTTTATTTTACAGTTAGTCATTAAGACATGGGAAAAACATTAAGTGTTTTTTCCATGTCTTTTTATTTTGGAATGAATCCGACGGGATGTTAAAAACGGTGAATTTTATTATTTTATAAGGAGGCGGTTTTTTTGTACATATTAAAACTCAGTTACAGGGATTCAGACGGCGTATTTCGTGAAGGAGAATTTTTTTCGGGTTTCGGGATGGCATACAGGACAAGCTGTGAAATTTTCGAGCCGATACTTGAAACACAGGTAAATTCAGTGGGATATTTTTCGTTTACGGTTTATCCGTCACACCCTTTGTATGACTTCATTGACCAGCCGAAAAGCCTGCTTGAAATCGTGAGATACAACGTTAATGAACCGTTGTTCATCGGACGTATGGCGGAATGCAGGACAGGTTTTTACAATGAAAAAATGCTTACATTTGAAAGTGAACTTGCCTTTCTGCTTGACAGTGTAAGAACCAATTTCAGTTCTGAGACCAGCTACAGTACGGCGTACTGGCTTGATGATATTTTACGTTTTCACAACACTCATGCAGGTAATTTCGGAGACATTTATCAGACGTATATCGGACGTAAATTTGAGTGCGGAAACGTTTCAGAAAGCATTTTGTCGATGATTACACAGCCCGATGCTGAGGAGTTCAGGGGAACGTTTTCAACACTTGAAATCATACAGAAACTTCTGCTTGAAAAGTTCGGCGGAGTGCTGAAAATCCGTCATGAAAACGGCGTGAACTACATCGACTGGCTTGACGAAGAGGACCTGCACGTTTCATCACAGAAAATCGAACTTTCAAAAAATCTGATTTTACTTGAACAAAGCCGTGTTGCGGATGAAATCGTTACGGCAATACGTCCGATTGGTGACAACGTTACATCGTCGGGCGAACCTCTGGACATCTTCCTGAACAATGCTTCGGAATACCTTTCGGACAACGGCATTTTTCAGGTTATTGACGGCACGGTTTCTGAAACGTCTGAGCTTCGTTTCACTGATACTCTTTACTCGAAATCACTGGTTGACAAGTACGGCTGGATTCAGCGTGAAGTACTTTTTGAGGGCGTTACAAACGTTTCGGCACTGGTAAAAAAAGCTGAACGTTATCTGCTCGGAATTTCGGAAAATACATCAATTACAGTTAATGCCGCTGACCTTGCAAACTCCGACAACTGCCTTGAAAATTTCAGTGCAGGGGAGATTGTAATGGTAAATTCGCCTGTACACTTTTCGGGTGAGCAGAAAATGTCCGTGCAGTCGGTACGGCTTGACCTGTCCGACCCGACGGCGTGTGAAATCACCCTCGGCAATCAGGCGGAAACCATAACTTCACAGTCGGTCAGAAGTAGTTCTTCAACAGCTTCGGGAAGCAAAAGTAACACAACCGATACAAATACATGTACAGTTGATTTGGTTTTGAACAGTACTTCGGAAAATCCTGTACAGAATAAAGTGATTACCAAAAAATTCAATGATATTGAAACAAGAGTGAGTGCGTCTGAAACTGATATTTCTGATTTACAGACCTCTATCAGTACTCATGAAAATGAAATGGGTACTTTAAATAGTAATGTTTCCGCTCTTCAAAGTGGATTATCAGCAACAAGTTCTTCATTGTCGAATACTGTAAAAAGAGTTACAAATTTAGAAACTACAGTTTCGGAACACACAACTTCAATATCAAATATAGGTAAAACAGTATCTGATAACAGTACACGCATTACGTCTCTTGAGCAAAGTAACACAACAAATAAATCTGATATATCAATTTTGCAAACTCAGATTTCAACACATGCCGACAGTATTTCAACCAATGCAACAGACATTGAAGAATTGAAAAAGCGAACAGCTGTAAACCTTTTTATGCCTGATACCTCGCTGTCATATTCGGCAAGCGGTATCACCATGACGATTAATCCAGACGGCACATTTATCCTGAACGGAACAGCAACGGCAACCATCACAAACTGTATGCTTCATAAGACTGCTTCAATTTCAGGGCAGGGAAAATATCTGCATGTTTTTCTGCTTTCGGGAACTGCTCCTGATAATTTCAGCGGTGTTATAGCTATGAATTCATCTTATGGTTATGTTTGTAACGCAACACTGGGCAATCCTGCCAAAATGACTGATACCGCTGCATATGCAGTTTTCAGACCAAAAATTATAAGCGGTGATACGTTCACAAATGCAAAGTTCGGCGTTGTGGTAACTGATGCAGCAGTTGAAAGCTACATCCCTTACATTGCTGATGGTGATACAATTTCTGAAAAGGTTGATAATGCCGTATCAGCATTGCAGTATCAGCTTGACACCAACACAGCTGAAATCTCAAAAACGTCGTCCACTGTGACAAATATCGGTAATGCGGTCACGTCACAGAGTACCCGAATAACCACACTGGAACAGGAAACAACAGGTCAGTACAACACTTTGAATTCTGAGATTAAAACAATGCAAAGCGATATTTCTGACATTCAGACTGAATTAACACAGACGACTTCAAAGGCTACTGACGCATACAAGGGACTTGTAACTGCAAATACAAATATTTCAAATCTTGAAACAAGAGTAGGCACTAATGAAGACGATATTTCATGTCTTGTCCGAAAACCGAATTACAGTTCAAAATCCACAATAAAAAGTCTGTCAAAAGGCTCATCTGCCTACACGGGAACATATACTGCAACAGCAGACTGTTATTTAAACATCTTTATGGCAGGTTCTTCTACAACAGCTTCATCCTGGGGATATGGACGAATTCTCGTGAACAGTACGGTTATATGTTCGGTTACTTCAAACGGTGCAGGTCTTGGAAACAGCGTGTTTATACCATCAGGAACCACTGTTAGCTATACGCTTTCGCCACATAATCAAAATAGTATTTATCTTTATAAAATACCATGCTTTTAAGGAGGAAATTATTATGAAAACATGGATCAAACGTTCATACAGAACATTTTTACAGACAGCCATCGGTTACATAGCCGTAAATGTCGCCACACTTGATTTCACCGAAGATGGTGCAGTTTTAAAGTCTGCGATTATCGGTCTCGGAGTTTCGGCTGTGGCGGCAGGAATTGCGGCGGTTATGAATGTGCGTGACCGCACCTGACATTTTCGGGCGTAGGTTATGCGTGAATAAAATTTAACGCACGATGGGTTATTTTTAGGAGCGATATTAACCCCTCTGTCAGCAAGCTGACATCTCCCCTTTCAGGGGAGACAATCAAGCCTTCCCTGAAAGGGAAGGTGGCACGAAGTGACGGATAGGTTTTAATTCGCATTGAATAAAGGAGGAATTTTTTATGAAAAAAGTATTTATCGGCGTAGGACATGGCGGAACTGACAGCGGAGCAGTGAAGTACATCGTCGAAAAGGAGTATACGCTCAAGACCGCAAAGGCTGTAGCTGAGTATCTTGAGGAGTACGGCATCGGTTACAAGCTCAGTCGTACAGCTGACATTGACACAGACATGGACAGCAAGGTGAAAATGTGCAACGACTACAAACCTGACCTAGTGATTGACGTTCACTTCAATGCAGGTGGCGGTACAGGTTTTGAAGTTTACTACAGCGTTGTAGGTGGCGTTTCAAAAACTCTTGCTGATAACATCAACACGGAAGTGAAGAAAATCCTTTCAAGCCGTGGCGTAAAGACGAGAACACTCGACAGCGGTGCGGACTATTTCGCAATTATCCGTGAAACGGACGCTCCTGCTGTACTCCTTGAGGGCGGTTTCGTTGATACGCAGTCTGATGCGGACTTCATCAAGGCAAATTACAAAAAGCTTGCAAAGGCGTACGCTGATGGTATTGCAAAAACTCTGGGCGTAAGCAAGCCGAAAACATTACCCGTCCTCGACAAATCAGGCTACAAAAAGGGCGACAACACAATCGGCTCTTATGCACTCAAGCTTCTGCTCCTTCTTGCAAAGCAGAAAAACATTCAGCCGTACAACATGGACGAAAATTCCTACTATTTCGGTGACGGTACTCAGAATGCTGTAAATTATCTGCTCAAAATATGGGGCTACGCTCAGAACGGCATCGCAGGGAAGAATTTTGAAAAGAGGCTTTACAGTGAACTCTCAAAGGTGGTGAAGTGATGAACACTGAAATTATTGTTGCTCTGATTGCTTTTGTAGGAACACTCATCGGTTCACTCGGTGGCATCGTCGTTTCAGCAAGGCTGACAAATTATCGTCTT
>JAFQBO010000367.1 GCA_017416665.1 Oscillospiraceae bacterium | reverse complement strand
GACAAGAAAATTGTTGAAATAATTGAAAATCTGTGTTATAATAATAATCAGCCTCAGGGCTTTGAAGTTAATGCAATGGATATTCCCGATTTAGTACCGATTCTCGGTGTTCTCGGAACATACTGCGAAAATAAATCGGTGATAACAGGTGCTCAGCGACTTAAAATCAAGGAAAGCGACCGACTACAGACAACCTCCGATGCAATTAACAATCTCGGCGGTCATGTTGAAATTACAGAAGACGGTCTTGAAATTTTTCATGCAGAGCTTTCCAGCGGAATTGTAGACAGTTGTGGTGATCACAGAATTGCTATGTCTGCCGCAATCGCAGCAACAATCTGCGAAAAAGAAGTTATAATAAAAAATGCCGATTCAGTTGAAAAGTCATATCCGGACTTTTTCGAAGATTATAAAAATTTAGGAGGAATTACCAATGTCATCACTTTGGAATAACCGTATCTCCATTTCTATTTTCGGAGAATCCCACGGACCTGCAATAGGTGTCGTAATTGACAATCTGCCACCGGGCGAATATATCGACATTCAGGAACTCAGCCGTTTTATGGCAAGACGTGCTCCAAAAAAGGATGGAACAACAACTCCAAGAAGTGAAAAGGATCTGCCACAGATTATGTCAGGTATGTTCAATGACAAAACTACCGGCACTCCTCTTTGTGCGTTTATTCAGAATACCGATACACGTTCAAAGGACTACTCAAACATCTCTCAGCTTGTACGTCCCGGACACGCCGATTATACCGGTGCTTTAAGATACAGAGGTTTCAATGACATAAGAGGCGGCGGACACTTTTCAGGTCGTCTTACAGCTCCGCTTGTTTTTGCAGGTGCTGTATGTGCCCAGATACTTGAAAGACGTGGCATTTATACAGGTGCTCACATTTCTGAAATTCATGGTATTGCTGACGATGAATTCAACCGTGTAAACGTAAACAAGGAAGACATTCTAAGTGTACGCTACAAAAAATTCCCTGTTATCAATGATGAACAGGGCGAAAAGATGGTTGATGATATTCACAAGGCGGCTGAGGGCGGCGAATCTCTCGGTGGCATCATTGAATGTGCCGCAGTAAATGTTCCTGCCGGAATAGGTTCTCCTATGTTTGATGGCATTGAAAATACTCTTGCACAGCTTATTTTCGGTATTCCTGCCGTTAAAGGACTTGAATTTGGTGCTGGGTTCCTTACAGCCAAAATGGTTGGAAGTCAGAGTAATGACGATTTCTACGTTGACGAGTATGGACATGTCAAGACCAAAACCAACAATCACGGCGGTATTCTCGGTGGTATTTCATCGGGTATGCCTATTACATTAAAGGTGGCAATCAAGCCTACACCATCAATTTCAAAGCCTCAGAACACCATTGATGCTAAAAATATGAAAAACGATATTTTAAAGGTTCACGGAAGACATGATCCGTGTATAGTACCTCGTGCAGTACCGTGTGTTGAAGCGGCTGTAAATATCGGTCTTTTATCACATATGCTTGACTATCCGAATTTCTGATAGGGTGATTTCATGAATAACTATAAAACAATGTCCGAACGTGCCTCAACCGAGCTTGATGACGCACAGACCATAAGAATTCTGATTTGCTATCTTTTATACAGAATAAGCAAACCGATTGATGCTGAGGTGCTTTTTGATATTGCCGTAAGTAAGGAAATAATCATTTACTTTGCTTATCAGGACTCTTTCGACTATCTTATAAGCAATGGTTCTGTAAATGCCACAAAAAACGGCAGTTCGGTGATATATTCCCTTACACAAAAGGGTACTGAGTGTGCAAAAACGCTCAGAAGCTACACGCCTAAATCCTACAGGGATAAAATCGTCTCGGCAGCATTGAAATACTTTGCACAGCAGAAGTATCAAAATGAAGTACAGATAGATTATATAAAGCTTGAAAAGGGTTACTACGTTCAATGTCGCTGTCTTGACATCAACAATGACCTTATGGATCTGAAACTTTATGCTCCAGATTTGGGACAAGCCGAACTGCTTGGTAAAAATATAATGAAAAACCCGACGGGATTTTATGGAAAAATTCTTTCAATAGCTCTTAATAACCAGGAAGAAGAATTCAATCCCGAAGATCTTTAAACAATTCAATAAATAAAACCGACATCCGTTTGGGTGTCGGTTTCAGTTTATTTAAAAACCTCAAAATCAGTTTTGTGCCGATTAAATCGGCAGGCAAATTTGAGTACGACCAAAGTAAGGGGACGCTTTTTCTTGCAAAGCGTCCCCTCTTGAAAAACACCCCACCGGGCTGTTTGGTCAATTCACCCCTCGTAAATGCGCCTTCGATGGAGTATTTCGCCGTCTGCGGACGGCGACGAGTGGCTCTGCCCCTCGACCCCGCAAACTTTTGAAAAAGTTTGATCAAAACTTTTAGTTTTATAACCGAAGACTTTTTCGACAGACTGAAACCGACATCCG
>JAFQBO010000366.1 GCA_017416665.1 Oscillospiraceae bacterium | reverse complement strand
GGCTGTAAGTACGTTGTTATGGAGGTGTCCTCCTTCGGTCTCGTACAGTACAGAATCGGTCCTACGCATTTTGATATGGGTATCTTTACAAATCTTACACAGGATCATCTCGATTACCATAAAACAATGGAAAATTATTACCTTGCAAAAAGAATGATGTTTGAATGCTGTGATTTTGCGGTTGTAAACAGTGATGATGATTACGGCAAACGCCTTTGCAGTGAGATTTCATGTGAAAAGAAAACTTACGGAATCGGTGAGAACGCCGACTGCCGTTATGAAGTTGTAAAAATGGAAGCGTCGGGAACAGCTTTCAGATATTGTGCTGACGGTAACTCACAGCTTGTTGAAATGAAAATTCCGGGAATGTTCAATGTTGCAAATGTGACTGCGGCAATAACTGTCTGTCTGAGGGCAGGTATTTCCATGGAAAATATTCTTAATGCCGTTTCAGCCTACAACGGCGTAAAGGGAAGATGTGAAATTATTCCGACAGACAGGAACTTTACGGTTATCTGTGACTATGCACATACTCCCGATGCTGTTGAAAATATACTCAGAAGCGTTAAGGAATACACCGTCGGAAAGCTGATATGCCTTTTCGGATGCGGAGGAAACAGAGATGCAAAAAAACGTCCGCTGATGGCACAGGCGGCGGCTAAATACGCCGATAAGCTGATTATCACTTCCGATAATCCGAGAGATGAAATTCCTGAGGCGATTATTGATGATATTCTTGCAGGACTTGAGGGAAATGAAATAGCATTTGATGTCGTTGTTGACAGAAGAAAGGCTATTCACCACTCACTTAAAATTGCAGATGAGGGCGATGTTATCGTGCTTGCAGGTAAGGGTCACGAGGATTATCAGGTGCTTCCGGGCAACGAACACATACATTTTGATGAAAGAGAGATAGTTTCAGAAGGACTGAAGCTGATATAAACAATGGAAAAATTATATTTATCTGAAATTGCGGACTGTCTTGGTGCAGACTGTCCGAAAGAATGTGAAATAACTGAAATTTCAACCGATACAAGAAATCTTCCGCAGGGCTGTCTTTTCCTTGCCATCAAGGGCGAGCGATTTGACGGACATGAATATATAGAAAAAGCGATTGAAACAGGTGCGGTTGCGGCAGTTTCCGAGCATCAGGTGGGAGATTGTCCATGCGTTGTTACTGACAGCACAAGAATGGCACTTCTTAAAATTGCACAGTACTACAGACAGAAATTTTCACCGATTCTTGTTGGTGTTACAGGAAGTGTCGGCAAGACTACCACAAAGGAAATGATTTCTCTTGTGCTTTCGGAAAAGTACAGCACTCTTAAAACTCAGGGAAACTTAAACAATGAAATCGGACTTCCGAAAACACTGTTTAATCTTACATCAGAGCATAAAGCGGCTGTAATCGAAATGGGCATGAACCATTTTGGTGAGATTGAAAGACTTACAAATACAGCCCGTCCGACTATGGCTGTCATTACAAATATCGGATTTTCACACGTTGAAAATCTTGGCAGTCAGGAGGGCATTTTAAAGGCAAAGCTTGAGATTTTAAGCAGTATGAACAGCAATTCACCGCTTATTACAAATGGTGATGATAAGTTTTTGTCACCGCTTAAAAATACTCTTGACCGTCCTGTTTACCTTTACGGCATTGAAAATGAAAACTGTGATTTCAGAGCCGTGAACATTTCGGAAAAGGACAGCGAAACGGCTTTTGATATTGTTTGGAAGGACGGAAAAATTTCGGCTGTAATTCCATGTGTCGGCATACATAATGTCATGAATGCTGTTGCGGCGTTTGCCGTTGGAACACTCAGCGGACTTACAGCGGAGGAAATCGTTTCTGCACTGAAAAAATACACGCCTGACGGCATGAGACAGAATATCGTTAAAAAGGGTAAAAATACAGTTATAATCGACTGCTACAACGCAAGTCCCGACTCAATGAAGGCATCACTCAGCGTTCTTGCGGGAATGAAGTGTGAGGGCAGAAAAATTGCGGTACTGGGCGATATGCTCGAGCTTGGCAAGTCATCAGAAGAACTTCACAGACTTGTGGGAAAATATGTTGCGGAGTATAAACCCGATCTGCTTTACTGTTACGGAAAAGATTCGTCCTACATTGCGGCAGAGGCGAGCCGTGGCGGTGTTGCAGGAAGCTTTTTCCATGAGGGTGACAAGGAATTCATGGCTGAAAAGATAAAGGAAAAATTACAGAGCGGTGATGTACTGCTGTTCAAGGCAAGCCGTGGAATGAGGCTTGAGGAAGCAATAGACAAAATCTTTGAATAAGCGAGGGGATAAATATGTCAAACTGGATTTTAATTGGTGTTGCACTTGGTTCGGCAGGACTTGCGGCACTTATCGGAATTGTACTTATACCATTTCTGAAAAAGATACATTTCGGACAGACTATTCTTGAAGAAGGGCCTAAGTGGCATAAGTCCAAACAGGGTACACCTATCATGGGCGGATTTATGTTTATCATAAGCAGTATTGTGGCGGCGGCTCTGGGATATACAATTTATTGTCAGACAGATTATGCATATGAAACACTTGATAATACTGTAAGACTTGCGGCGTGCATGATTTTTTCACTTCTGTTTTCGGGCATCGGATTTCTTGATGACTATATCAAGGCTGTGAAAAAGCAGAATCTCGGTCTTAATCCGAAGCAGAAAATGATTTTCCAGTTTATTCTGTGTGCGGCTTTCCTTGCAGTTCTTCACAATTTTGGTGATACATCAACTGAAATAAACCTTATGTTTTTCAGTTTTGATGTCGGAATTTTATATTATCCGATTATGATACTTTTCATGATTTACGTTTCAAATGCTGTAAACCTTACAGACGGTGTTGATGGTCTCTGCGGAAGTATTACATTTATTACAATGCTTGCGTTTTCACTTATCTGCACATTTATGACACTTTATGATGCATCAATCTATGCCATG
>JAFQBO010000365.1 GCA_017416665.1 Oscillospiraceae bacterium | reverse complement strand
TGTTTAATCCCCACATATAAAGTGAGCCGTCTTCTGCGATTGCGGCACTGTGATATTTGCCAAGGGACACTGATTTGAAGCTGACATCTTCCATTACGGCAACAGCTTCTGTACGGTCTTCAGTTGTTCCGTCACCAAGCTGTCCGTTTTCGTTTGAACCGGACATGTAAAGCGTGCCATCAAGGTCGATGTATGCCTTGTGTGAAAAGCCATATGAAATGTCGATTTTTTCACCTGCATAGGATGCGTTTAAAGGAAGAACGGTTGTGACAGCTTCAGATAAGACTTCTGTGACAGCGGTCGTCGTGGCTGTTGCTGATGTGACTGCAGAGGTCGTGTTTACAGCCGTCTCAGTTAATGATACAGTTGTTGTTTTGGTCTTTGCTGTAGTTAATGTCTTTGTTGTTGCTGTGACAGTTGTTTTAACAGAGGAAGCAGTGGAAACAGCAGAAGAAGTTGTTTTTGTTGAAGTGGTTTCAGCAGAGGTCGTGAGGAATGACGGTTTTGTCACAAGAGCCATGGTACCTGAAGTGAGTATGTTTGTATCGGAAGAATTCTCAGACATTGTCAGAGATGTTTTTTCAGTGACGGAAACAACGGCTGTATTTACAGTATCTGAAGATACTCTTTCTGTATTCTGTGTAAAAATAAAATTGTCCGAAGCAATGGTATTTTCTGTGGCAGATGATATTTTTTCTTCAGAAATCACGTCAGTGAAATTTTCACTGTTATTCGAATCGTAAAAGTAATAGCCGAGTCCGCCACCTCCGATAACTACAGAACTGATTACGGCAAGCGACTTGGCAGACAGTATTTTCGTAACGGTTGATGTAAGTGTTGAGGCAAGTGATATATCGGGAACTGTCGGAAGAGTTTTCAGAGGTGACGGCAAAGCGAATTTAAGAATGTCGGAATCAGGCAGGGGATGGTTGTCGGCTTCGGCGTTAAGCAGTCTTGTAAGAAGCGGTACAGGAACTGTCAGACGCAGGCTTTCGTTGTTGGTTTCCTCATATCTGAGTACTTCCTTCCTGATTATCTTTTTGGCTGAACTGAGTCGGTACGTTACAGTACCGACAGGACAATCCATTTCCTCTGCAATTTCAGCAACCGTCAGTTGATTGTAGTAATACAAAATAATCGTCTGACGCTGAACGTCTGAAAGAGAGTTTGTGATTATATTCATAATTATCGCTCTCTTTTCTTCGTTTTCAACATATTCATCGGGAAGAATGATTTCTTCGTCAGGCAGTTCGTTATCAGTTTCCTTCGGTTCCTCCTCAAGGATAGCTGGACCGTTTTTTATCAGAAATTTACGGCATTTGTTTATTGCAATTTTACATATCCATGAACGGAAGTATTTTCTTTCCTTAAGCCCGGAAAGCTTTTGCAGTGCAGTAAGGTACGTTTCCTGCGTTATGTCTTCAGCATCCTTTTCATTTTTCAGTATCTCATAACAGGTGAAGTAAACCCATCGGCAGGACAACTTGTAAAGCTCATTGCAGGCATTTGAGTCGCCATTGACAGCCTTGTCAATTATTTTTTCTATATCCGCCAATTCATCTTCCTCCATTGCATATTATCCTTTATATTATATCATATATGTAATATTTTAGTCAACAGTGGCATGATTGCAGGTATCTGTAAAATTTTTGTTGGCAGTTGAATTTTTATTTATCGCACAAACATTTTATTTTCCGCACCTATCATCTGTAGGGTGCGGCTCTAACCGAGCCCGTCCCCTCTGTCACTTCGTGACATTTCCCCATCGATACGGGGAGTCATCCACGACGCACCGCCGATAATTATGTTTAATTCACGGGACGTCGTGGGCGCCGTCCCCTACAAATGGTTGAAATTCTTTGCTTTCATGTAGGGGCGACCATTGGTCGCCCGTTGGTATTATATCTGATTTGCGGGCGAGCAATGCTCGCCCTACAGAAATTTTGCAAAATAAAAATACACCGACAAATAAAAATTTAAGCTTATTATCCACATTTGTTTGACAGATTTTACTGTATATGATATAATTTAGAAAAACGACTCTATGTTCAGCTTCAGGAAGGAGTGTCTGCGATGAAAATAAACATAACATTAAATCATAATTATAATGAAAAAGTCTGTAATGAAACCAAATCAGAGAAAATGTCTCCTACAGTGTGCAAAGAAGAAGGCAATAGCACAATAACACGAAATTGTGACAGTTCTTCATTTTCAGCTAATGCCCTCAAGTATCTCAAAGGTAATTCTAAGATTACCGTATCATCAGGCGGTGACATTCTCGAAGCAAATCAAAATACAGACACAAATAAAATCAGTATCCGTTTCGGAGATTCGGCTGTTTTAAGCCGTACAGTAAAAAGAGGATATGTGGAAATTGACGGCAAAAGAATTACTTTAAGTGATGAAATAAAGAAAAAGCTTACCGAAACTGATAAAACAGCTCAGAAAGCCCGTGAAACTGCTTTTGCTTACTACAATCTGCGTCATAATATGGCGGTTTCAAAGCAGCAGTCGCAGGCACTGAAAAACAAGATGGACAAAGACATTCAGGCGTTCAGTATTTCTGCAAAGATGTCGAAAGGTTCTGTCGTATCACCAAAAGAAGAATCAGTCCTGCTTAAAAGCGATCCGCAAATGTATCTGATGGCAAAAATTGCACAGCAGATGGCAAAAAGTCATAAAAAAGAATATGACTACATAAAGACTGAAAATAAAGTAGGGAATGATAATACACCAAAAGAATTTACCTCATACAAAGTAAGTTTTGATATTGATATATCGTCAGAATCAGCTATTGGCAGTTCTGTCAGCATTGAAGAAGTCAAAATATCTGTTTAATCAGAAAATTTTCAATTTTTTTGAAAAAAATACTTGACACGGATTAATAAACGTGATATAATATAAAAGTTGTAAAAAACAAATCGTATTCTAAAGACAGCTGGTGGTGAAAACCGTAAGTCCAGCCGAGGAATGTGCATTAAATATGAACTATTTATGCCCTTTTCCTCAGTGAAAAGGGCTTTTTGCATTATTCTTTTGATACGGTTATACAAATAATCGGAGGTGAAACTATAATGCCAAGTGAAAAGGTTTTAGAAGCTAAGAAGGCTAAGGTTGAACAGCTTACAGAAGTTCTTAAGAACGCTGTATCACTCGTTTTCGTTGATTACAAGGGTATCACAGTTGAAGAAGATACAAAGCTCAGACGTGACCTCAGAGCAGAAAACGTTAAGTACTCAGTTGAAAAGAATTCACTTCTGCGTTTTGCTCTTAAGAATGCAGGTATTGAAGGTTTTGACAACATTCTCGAAGGAACAACTGCTATCGCTGTTTCAGACACAGACCAGACAGCTCCTGCAAGAGTTTTAGGTAAGTACGCTTCAGAAATGGAAGGTAAATTCAACCTCAAGGCCGGTATGGTTGACGGTGAAGTTTACGATGAAAAGGGCATCATTGCACTTTCAAAGATTCCTTCAAAGGAAGTACTTCTTGCACAGCTCGTTGGTTCACTCCAGGGTCCTATCCAGGGTCTTGCCGCTATTCTCAAGGCTGTTGCAGACAGCAAGACAGAAGACGCTGCGTAAAAATTATTCTTACGGTTTTTACCGTACAATTCAAATTAATTAAAATATAAAGGAGATTATTAATCATGGCTTCAGAAAAGATTACAAAGTTTATTGAAGATATTAAGGCTCTCTCAGTTCTCGAACTCGCTGAACTCGTAGACGCTATTCAGGAAGAATTCGGTGTTACAGCTGCTGTTGCTGCTGCTCCTGCTGCCGGCGGTGCTGCTGCTGCAGAAGAAAAGACAGAATTTGACGTAGTTCTCGCATCATTCGGTGATGCTAAGATGGCTGTTATCAAGGCTGTTAAGGATGCTTGCGGTCTTGGTCTTAAGGAAGCTAAGGAAGCAGTTGAAGCTGCTCCTAAGACACTTAAGGAAGGCGTTGCTAAGGCAGAAGCTGAAGAACTCAAGGCTAAGCTCGAAGCAGCTGGTGCTACAATCGAACTCAAGTAATTTATTACTTATCATTAAACCTCCGGCTCTTTGTCGGAGGTTTTTGTTTTAAGTTAAAAAGTAAAGAGGGAAAAATATGATAGCTGTTCAGACAAAAAGTCTTACAAAAAAATATAAATCAAAAACTGCTGTTGACAGTATTAGTCTTGAAGTCGAGAAGGGTGAACTGTTTGCACTGCTTGGTGTAAACGGTGCAGGAAAAACCACAACCATAAGAATGCTTTGCTGTCTGTCAACACCGACTGATGGTGAAGCCTTTATTGACGGCATCAGCTGTATAAATGCTCCGACAAAAGTAAAGGAAAAAATCGGTATTTCACCACAGGAAACCTCAGTTGCAGAAAATCTTACTGTAAGGGAAAATCTTGAATTTATAGCCGCTGTTTATGGCTTTGACAAGGAAAAAACACAGAATTCCGTAAAAGAAATGATTTCACTGTTCAAAATGGACGAAGTTGAAAACAGTCGTGCAAAGACGCTTTCGGGCGGCTGGAAACGTAAGCTTTCAATCGCCATGGCATTAATCAGTGAACCATCTGTTCTCTTTCTTGATGAACCTACTCTCGGTCTTGATGTACTTTCACGCCGTGAGCTGTGGAAAGCTATAGAGTCTCTCAAGGGAAAAATTACTATTATTATGACCACGCATTATATGGAAGAAGCTGAACATCTTGCAGACAGAATAGGTATCATGATAAAGGGTAAAATTGCCGCTCTCGGCACACTGTCTGAAATTGAACAGATTGCCGGTAAAAACGGTCTTGAGGAATCCTTCATAGAAATTGCCGAAAGGAGTGAGCTGTAATGCATAAAATAAAAGCTTTTTCAAAACGCAATCAGAAAGAAATTCTGCGTGATCCATTAAGCTACATTTTCTGCCTTGGTTTTCCGCTTGTGATGCTTTTTGTAATGACAATCGTCAATGAAAGTATTCCTGAAGAAGCAGGAATGACAATTTTCAGAATTGATAACCTTTCAGGAGGCATTGCAGTGTTCGGACAGACCTTTGTTATGCTGTTTACGGCTATTACCGTAGCCAAAGACAGAAGCAGTGCCTTTCTTTCAAGAATGTATGCAAGTCCCATGACTTCAAATGATTTCACGCTTGGCTATATGTTTCCTATGCTTGTTATTGCGGTCGTTCAGAATCTTATTACATACGCCGTTTCGTTTATTGTATCTCTTATTGTCGGTGTATCAATAAACCCTGTGGGACTGCTTATATCAATGCTTGCACTCATTCCATCAGCGATAATGTTCATCTCTTTCGGTTTCTTATTCGGTACACTTTTTGACGAAAAAGCCGCTCCGGGATTTTGTTCAATCATAATTTCACTTGGTTCATTCCTCGGTGCAATCTGGTTCGATGCAGAATCTACTGGCGGTATAATGCTCACACTTTGTAAGTGTCTGCCGTTTTTCTACTGTACAAAAACCGCACGAAGCTCTATGTCTCTCAATTTCGGATTTGATGAATTTATTCTGCCTCTGATTATTGTTTCAGCTTGTGCAGTTGTAATTGCTTTGCTTTCATCACTCATTTTCAGAACTAAAATGAAAGCTGA
>JAFQBO010000364.1 GCA_017416665.1 Oscillospiraceae bacterium | reverse complement strand
TACAGCTCATACGGTAACCAGATTGGTCTTGCAACAGGTCATGTTTCAGAAATATTCCACCCTGGCTATGTTGCAAAGAGACTTGAAATCGGTGCGGTTGTTGGTGCTGCTCCGGCTGAGAATATCAGACGTGAAGCACCTGTTCCGGGCGATGTTGTTGTACTCCTCGGCGGTAAGACAGGTCGTGACGGATGCGGCGGTGCGACAGGTTCTTCAAAGTCACATACTCTTGAATCACTTGAAAGCTGTGGTGCAGAAGTACAGAAGGGTAATCCGCCTGAAGAAAGAAAGCTTCAGAGACTTTTCAGAAATCCTGATGTTACAAAGATGATTAAACGCTGTAACGACTTCGGAGCAGGCGGTGTTTCTGTTGCTATCGGTGAACTTACAGACGGTCTTGTAATCGACCTCAATGCTGTTCCTAAGAAGTATGAAGGTCTTGATGGTACTGAAATAGCTATTTCAGAATCACAGGAAAGAATGGCTGTTGTTATTGCAAAGGAAGACGTTGAAAAGTTCCTCGCTGAGGCACACAAGGAAAACCTTGAAGCTACTGTTGTTGCTGACGTTACAGATACAAACAGACTCCAGATGAACTGGAACGGCGTTACTATCGTTGATCTTTCAAGAGAATTCTTAAACTCAAACGGTGCGGCTAAATATACAGATATTACAATCAACCGTCCTGATGTGAAGATGACTTGTCCTTATGCTGATAATGCCGAAGGCTGGGACGCTTTAATGGCAAATCTTAATGTATGCTCACAGAAGGGTCTTGTTGAAAAGTTTGACTCTACAATCGGTGCATCAACTGTACTTATGCCGTTCGGTGGTAAATATCAGCTTACACCGACACAGGGTATGGTTGCAAAGATTCCTGTTCTCAAGGGACAGACAGATACATGCTCAGTAATGGGCTGGGGCTTTAACCCGTTTGTTTCGGAAAAAAGCCCTTACCATGGTGCAATGCTTGCTGTAGTTGAATCTATAGCAAAGGTTGTTGCGGCAGGCGGTAAATACGAACACTGCTGGCTCACATTCCAGGAATACTTTGAAAGAACACAGAACAATCCTCAGCGTTGGGGCAAGCCTATGGCGGCACTTCTCGGTGCGTTCAAGGCACAGCTTGAAATGGGATGCGGTGCAATCGGCGGTAAGGACTCGATGTCAGGTACTTTTGAAAATATTGACGTTCCTCCGACACTTGTTTCATTTGCTGTTTCTACAGCATCAAGCCGTAAGGTAGTATCACCTGAATTCAAGGACGAAAACAGCAAGGTTATTATTATCCGTCCTGATTATGACGAAAACGGTCTGCCTGTATTTGAAAGTGTAAGAAATACATTTGCGTACGTTGAAAAAATGATCGATGAAGGCAGAGCAAAGGCTGTATGGACACTTGGCGGCGGCGGTGTTGCCGAAGGTATCGCAAAGATGTGTTTCGGTAACAGAATAGGCTTTAAGTTTGAAGTTTCACTCTCTGAAGAAGAACTCTTTATGCCGCACTACGGTTCATTTATCATTGAACTTGACGGCGAACCTGCTGACGGCGAAGTTCTTCTCGGTAAGACTGTTCACGATTACAACATCTTTACACGCAACTGCACACTTTCTCTTGATTCACTCCAGAAGACATGGGAAGATAAGCTTGAACCTGTATATCCATGCAGAATAAAGACTTCACTCTCAGCAGTTGAGGCGTACGAACACAATGCG
>JAFQBO010000363.1 GCA_017416665.1 Oscillospiraceae bacterium | reverse complement strand
TGATAGGTACAGACAATAAAATGTTAATTTGGTAAATATAAATTTATCTTATGATAAACCATCGTGCATTAAATTGCATTTACGCATAATGTACGCCCGAAAATGTCCACCGGGGTCACCCGGTAAATATAAATTTATCTTATCAAATGTCAAAATTGCAATTTAGATTATAATGTGTTATAATAAAAAGATGGAATAATGAGAGAAACAAACAAGGAGGCGATTTTTTGAAAATATCAGGAATTGTTAGTGAATATAATCCACTCCATAACGGACATATCTATCATATTGAAAAAACAAGGGAAAACGGTGCAACACACATTGTTGCAGTAATGAGTGGAAACTATGTTCAGCGTGGCGAAACGGCAGTAATGAACAAGTTTGAACGTGCGAAGCTTGCCGTGAGAAGTGGTGTGGATCTTGTTATAGAAATACCGACTGTTTACGCCCTTGCATCAGCGGAATTCTATGCAAGGGGTGCAGTTTATCTGTTGAATTCACTTGGCTGTGTTGACGAAATTTCATTCGGCAGCGAGGTCGGTTCACTTGAGGATCTTGAACAGACAGCTGATATTGTTTGGGAGTGTGAACAGTCTGAAGAGCTTGAGGAACTTTTAAAAAGCGGTATGTCATATCCGAACGCCATAAATAGTATGATTTTATCTGAACACGGCAGAAAAAAAGGTAACAGAATAAGTGAAATTCTGGCATCACCAAACAATATTCTTGCTGTTGAATATTTAAAGGCACTGAAATACTTTGAATCGGACATAAAACCATTTACCATTATAAGAAAAAGTGCAGGACACGATTCAATGACTCCGCATGAAAATATAGCAAGTGCATCATATATACGCAAGTGCATGGATGAAAAAGAGGATTTTTACGGTCTTGTGCCGAACAGAGTATATGATTCCTACAAACAGGCTGTGTCAGAGGGTAATATAGCACAGATTAAAAATCTTGAAAGAATATTAATCTACAGACTTCGTACAATATCTAAGGAAGAGCTTGAAAATATTCCTGATGTGGGACAGGGTCTTGAAAACAGAATTGCTGACTGTTCACACCTTTCATCCATTGAGGAAATAACTCAGGCAATCAAGACAAAACGTTATACAATGGCAAGAATAAGACGTATTCTTTATAATATGCTTATCGGTATTACAAAAAGTGATCTTGATATTTTACCGCCTTACGCAAGAGTGCTTGCTGTTACTGATCGTGGAAGGGATATTCTGTCGAAAGCCAAGGAGACTGCGTCGATACCAGTAAACACCTCACTTGCAAAGCTTGCCAATATGAGTGATGAGGCAAAAAGATTTGCGGAAATCGAGGGGCTTGCTTCTGACATTTATGCACTTGCACAGAAAAAAATCGGCAAGGGACAATCTGACTACAAAGCTATGATAACCCTTGAACCACAGTCTGAAGAAGAATTACAGGAAGAAAAAGAGGATATTCAGGAGGCAATCGAAATGATTGAAGAAGAAAATCCGGATGTAATTGCAGAGCTTGAGCAGGAAATGGCACTTGAAGCGGAAATGATGGAGATGATGGGCATTATCGAACCTGAAGAAATTCAGGAAGAATCTGACGAAACCGATGATGATGGGAATACAGAGGATGAAGATGAAATATGAAGGAATAATTTTTGATCTTGATGGTACACTTATCGACTCAATGAGTGTATGGGAAAATGTTGACAGAAATTTTCTTGAGGAAAACGGTGCTGTGTATACTGTTGATGTGTCTGACGACGTAAAAAAGATGACAATTCAGCAATCAGCAGAATATTTTAAAAAGCGTTTTTCCCTTGATCTTTCGTGTGAATATATCATAAACCGAATTGAAGAAATGGTAAAGGAACAGTACTGCTGTCACATTCCGCTGAAAAGCGGTGTGGCTGAGACACTTCGTAAGCTTTCGGAGGATGGCGTTAAAATGTGTGTGGCGACCGCAACATACAACAGTCTTGTGAAGTCGGCTCTCGAACGTCTCGGTATTCTGGATATGTTTGAATTTGTGCTTACATGTTCGGATATAGGCAGTGGAAAAGACAAGCCTGATATTTTTTTCAAATCGGCTGAGAAATTATCATGTGATATTTCCGGGGTAATAGTTGTGGAAGATTCACTTCACTG
>JAFQBO010000362.1 GCA_017416665.1 Oscillospiraceae bacterium | reverse complement strand
ATCTTCGTCAACATAATCATCTTTCAGAGTTACATTACCACCTATCTCCACACTCTGAATTTTTGTTGTTGTAGTCGGAGTATCAGTATCAGGAGCAGTTGTTACAGCCACTCTTTCTGTTACAGTTACAGTACCGGAATAAACATATTTACCGCTTGTCTTTTCGATTGCGTAAATGTTTGTTGTACCCTCTGCAACGGCTGTTACGTTTCCGTTTTTAACTGTTGCAACTGTTAAATCTTCTGAAATCCATGTAAGCTCTGATGCATCGTCAGACGCATAGATAAATTTCTGTTCGCCAACCATAAGTTCAGTTTCGGCTGGTGACATAACCATTACCTTTGACTCGATTATATTTTCTTCAAGTACAAACTGAATGTAAGTAACACCGGCTGAAACGCCTGTTAAAGTATTCTTTACAACAGTTGCAACATCGGCATCTGATGTAGTAATATCAAACATTGAATATTCTGAAAGATCAAGCTTTTCACCTTCACTTACGAAATATTCCGCATCAGGCTTTGAAATTACAGTAACAGTACCACTTGAAACAGAAACTGTATCAGCAAGATCTTCGCCTTCAAATTCAGCAAATGTTTCTACGTCTGTGAAGTAGATTTCGTATGTATCGCCAGCCTTTGCATCTGCAGGAACTGTAAACTCAATAGTTGCAATTTCGCCGTCAGCAATAGCTGATGAACCATTTGTACTAAAAGCACAGTATCCATTGCCAATTACCTTTGAACTATTTGTACGATTTTCATCTGTAAAAGAACAAAATGTCAGTTCAGAGCTGTCCCATCCGATAACAAATGAACCCGATTCAAAATTGTCACCACATTCAACCTTAACAGGAACAGAAATTGTTTCACCTGCGTTGGCTGTTGCAACATTGCCGATACTTAACTTTGCAGATGAACTGCCCTTTCTTTCAAGCTTTGTTTCACTTCGGTTGTATGCAAGATTATTTACAACAGCTTTTTGGATCGCTAGCATATCATAAAGTTTTACTGTTCCATCTCTGTCATAATCGGCATAATCTACCGATATTCCTGAGACTGAGCCGCTTGCAAGACGCATTGCAATAAGAGCCGCATCACGGATATTAAGAACACCATCAAGGTTTGCGTCACCAATAATCTGACCATCTTCATTTGCTGATGTTGTAACCTCTGTTAAAGTAGGTGAAACAATAGATTCAGTAGTAGTTGTTGTCGTTGTTTTGGTTGTAGTTGTTGTTTCAACAGGAGGTGTAGTCACAACGGCATCCTTTACAACTGTAGCAACGCCTCTGTAACATGTTTCGCCGTTATATGTTCCCTTAATTTCAGCTGTACCCTCAGCAAGACCTGTTAAAATACCATTTTCAACAACCGCAACAGCAGGATCACTTACTTCCCATTCAACATACTCAGGTGAAATTCCTGAAGCATAGAGAAACTTCTGCTGATTAATACCAATTTCAAATTCTTCAATCTCCTTGATTATAAGAGTAGATGTACCGAGAAGATATTCGTTTGCATAATATTCAATCATTGTTGTACCAGCTGAAACAGCAGTAATAACGTTATTTGTAATCTTTGCTATTTCCTTATTTACTGAAACAATTTCGCATACATCATAATCATCTGAAAATTCATAAGATTCATCTTCATAAATAGAAATGCTTTCTTCAAGTTTAGGAGATACTACAACAGTACCGCCTGAAACTGAAACAGTATCAGCTAAATCTTCACCTTCAAATTCAGCAAATGTTTCAATCTTTGTAATGTTGAGCTTATATTCTGTTCCTGCAACTGCATCTTCCGGAATTGTAACCTCAATAGTTGCAACTTCACCATCTGCAACAGCGTGATCGCTATAAACTGCCGCTGAAACGCAGTTTACTCCCATTTCAGAACTAACTGAAGCACTTGAGTATACTACACTTTCGACACTAAGTTCTGCATCTTCCCATTCAACAAGAAAAGCAGCTGATTCAAAATTGCTGTTACAGGTAACATTTATAGGAACTGAAACTGTTGTACCTGGCTGACCAATGACTTCTCCGACAGACAAGGACGCATAATCATGTGTGTCACGTTCGATTGCTTTTCCGCCTGCTTCATTAATCAATTCATGTGAAATAGCTCTTGCAATATGCACCGCATCAAAGACGCTGATTTTTGCATCACCATTATAGTCAGCAGTTTCTGAAATTGTCAGACTGGGATTTGAAATTTTCTTTACCATGTAAGCTGCAATAGTCGCTGAATCACGGATATTAAGAACACTGTCAAGGTTTGCATCACCGACAACTGTACTTGTTTCCTCAGCACCTGCCATAATCGGCATACTTACCGCACAGGTATTTGCCGCACAAAATGCCGCAAGTGCCGCACTGAATAATTTTTTCTTTAATCTCATGGTTTTTCCTCCAATTTAATTTTTATAAAATCTGCGATTGCTGTTTTAGCTTTATTATTTTTATATTTTCTGCAATCGGGAGCAATCTGTCATCACTCCCAATCACAAAATTTCAATTATTTCTTCTTTGAAAGTTCTCTTGCAATAGCCGCCGCATCACGGACAGTTACTTCGCCGTCGCCATTAAAATCGGCTGAAGCAGGAAGATCACTGATTTCGCCCTTGGCAAGAGCCTTTGCTATAGTAGCACAGTCACGGACAGTTATTTCGTTGTCACCATTTGCGTCACCAGGTGTAGCAGCAACAGCATCAGGAGAAATAACATTGTCACCTGTAGGAGCATCCTTGCTGATTTCAAAATCAACTATGCAATAACCTGCATAATCTTTATCAGTTTCTAAACATAAAACACTTGATTTTGAAGTATCAACAACAATAGTCTCTGAAATTGCCATGTCAGGTGTAAGCTTAACCTGACCGTTAGGAGCTTCTACAGCGTCAAGAGAAACTCTGAGTGTATTCGATTCATTTCTATCGTCATAAACCGCAACTTTGAATGATACTGTACCGATATTTTCAACATTAAAGCATATGTTACCTTCTGTATTATAATCGTTAGGTATAAAGCCTGTCTTTTTTTCACCTGAAATCATGATTTCTTCTGAATATTCGAATTCATATGCATTAAAAGCAGCCGCTACAAATTCATCCGCATTTGCATAATTCTTAGTTTCGGATATTTCTTCCGGTGTCTTGTCATCTATTGTTATATCACCCAAAGCAATGAACTGCTCATAACAGCTGTCATCACGTGATATGTATAATGTTGTTGCGTTACTAACATCAATGGTTACGGTTTCAAGCATATCTCTCCATGAAACTTCATATTCATCAAACTTATCATAAATTTCACCATCGAGCATAATTGTGAGTTTCATAGTGGAATGATTTCCATTATCGATTTGGCCCATAGTAAATTCGATCTTTTCCAAATCCTCTACATTAAAACATGCATAACCACTTTTATCAATTTTAAGACCCTGATAATACTCTCTGCCCTTCATGAAATAGTCTTTTGTACCATCTTTTCCGTCATGTGCTGTCACGCCTTCAGTATAGAATGATGAATTGATAAATTCTTCAGGAGTATTGTACTGAGGATAAGTATATTCCGGTGCTGCCTCTTCATTAACAGAAATATTTGCAAAAGCATAATATGAATATTTAGCGAGACTGCTTTTTGAATCCAAACGAAGAGTAATCTCAGACGCTGTTGAAAGATCTCTCAGATCATGTTCAGCAGAATTAAATCTGTAAATGCCGTCCTCAGGATCCAGTGTAATTATTTCTTCTGAATAACCATCAACTTCAACAGTAAGTACAGCCGATGCGTTTGCAGACTCTGATTTTTCTCCGATTACTTTGCTTACATCCTCAGCATGTCCCAAATCAAATGAAAGGTTTCTGATATTCTTGTCTTTGATATTAAAAGTTACATATGTATCCTTGTTGTTTACAGCAAATACCATTCCCTGATTATATGTTCTGCCTGCCATCTGAAATGTTTTATCTGGTAAACTGCCGTCACAGATTCCGAGCAGATGTGACTCTGCCGAATGACTGTTAAGAAGCTCAGTGGTTTTGCTTTCCTCTGCACAAACACTTTCTGTAGTAAAGATATTTTCAGTCATAACAGACATTTCAGCAAATGCTGCACCACTCATTGTAATAACCGCTGCTGATAATACAGCCAACATTTTTTTAATTCTCATTGTTTTTCCTCCATTTTAAAATTATTTATAAAATCTGCGTTTGCAGGTTTTAGCGTTTGTTAAGCTTGTCCGTCTGCCGATTCAACCATCATTACTGCCGGCATATCGGCAGAAGGATTTTTTGCTCTTAGTTTACCTTTTTTAATTCAATTTTCTCAAAATCAGAATATCCGGAATTCAAAAATACCTCAAAACCGGAATTGTAAACGCCAATGTATATATATGGATCATAGTCTCCGCCCGTGGCACTTGAAGGACAAGCAATTTCCAGAGTTTCATCCAAACATTCATTATTTGAAATTAATTCATTGATATTTGTATTAAATTCATCAGCATTAACGAAACCATTTAAAGTCAGACCGTCTGCAATTGTTCCTTTTATGCTTTCTGCCTTTAACTTACCATCATCTTCTGACAAAACAAATTCTATATTTCCATCATCACTCTGCCATGTTCCGGCAATTTTCTTAACGTCATATACATATTCGGTTTCGCTGTCAGTGTCAGTACATGTCCATGCCTCAGCATAAGCACCCGGACACCATTCATATGTCAATATTTCTTTTGAAATCATAGTGTGATATTCATTTTCATAAGGCTTAATCAGTTCGGCTGTAAATGATTTATTTTTTATTGCTTCTTTCTTATCTGTTATATTTTCCAGTGAATAACCCTTTACATCGCCGGAAACATCCTTACGGTACTTAAAGTCTTCAATAATTTTTTCTTCTGAGAGAACATCCTTTAAATCCGTTTCCCACAAGCCCTCAGAATAACCATAAGGTTCATGATACTCCAGTTCCCAGCCGTCATTGTATTCCATATATGTAAGCTTATAACCAGCATTTATTTCCTTTACGTCATCCTTAACATCTGCAACAATGTAAATAACATCTGTCTTGTCATCTTCATCGGTCTTACGCTTTTCAATTTCGATATCATCAATTTCCGGATTGAAACCTTTAAACCAATAATCTTCCTTAATAATTTTCAATAAATCTTCTTCAATGTCAGACTCTGACGCTGTACCGCATCCAGTCATTAAAGGAAGTGCTGATAACGATAAAATCGCCGCTAAAAACCATGTTCTTTTTTTCATAATATATACCTCTTTCTTATTTAATAATATATTTTTTTACTTGTGAAAATAATGATGTACAGTATGAGATCTTGAAGCCGTATTGCTTTTTATATCACCAAGTGTACTGTTAGCCTGATCAAGCTTCTGATTTGTCTGCATATTTGTAATAAGATTACCAAATGCAAGCATATTGGCAAGATCCTGCTTTTTATGCATAATCTTCTGATTTTCTTCAACTCTCTGCTGATGCTGAGTTGTTTCATAAAGATTTACAGCTTCCTTTATTGTATCTGCACGGTAGTTTAAAACTGCATTAAGAAAAAATTCTGCCGCATAAACATTGCAGTAATTATGTGGATACCATGGAAGAATCTTTTCTCTGTATTCCTGCTGAACAAGTCTGAGTTGGTTGTTAATTTCCTGAACCTGTTTGCGAACAAGTTCATTATGACTCTGAATACTTTTGTTTTCAAATTCAATATTTTCGTTTACCTTTTCAACATTTTCATTGCTTTTGTCAATAATCTTCTTAAAAATAATTCTTGAAAGCAGAGCCGCAATAATACCGGCAGGTATACATACAATATCAGTAAATGTATTATTGAGTGCAAATGCCACAATAACACCTACAACTATCTGTGCAATAATTATCTTCTTTCCTTTTGCCACACCAAACTCTTTTTTACTTTTGAAATTCACCTGCTGATTGTTTACCGCAATACTTGTGTTTTGGAGTTCGGTTACCTTGTTCATAAGTCTGATTGCTTCCCTCAGACCGTTTATCAATTCTTCTCTTGTTCCCATTTTTTCCTCCTGAATTCATACTGAATTATTTGTTTATCAAATTGCACTGCTGTTTTTCAGAACCTGTCTTCACAGAAATATATTTGGATTTTTGAATATAATTTTGTCAATAACAAGGCGAAAAATCGCAGGCGTACTTGACGTACGGCAAGATTTTTTCAACAAAGTTAGTGACAAAATTTATCAAAAAGACAGGTGTATACGCTTGTAAGACAGGTTCTCATTATTGATTGCAGACAAAACAATCCTCCTTTCATATTTTTGCCTTCCATTTAACAGACATATTAAAAATGGTTTTTATTGGGTTTTTACAGAAAAAATTTTTGCTTTCTATGTTTTAAATAATTTTTTTGTCTTTTTTATTACAAATACAGCAAAATTGACATAATATAGTCAAATTGTAATAACCCCTTTTTCATCCTCCCATTTAACAGACAATATTAAATTGGTTTTTATTGGAATTTTTCTGAAAATTTTTCAGTTTCTGCATTTTTAATACTTTTTAAGTTTTTCTCAACTAAAAAATAGTTAAAATGTCAACT
>JAFQBO010000361.1 GCA_017416665.1 Oscillospiraceae bacterium | reverse complement strand
TGATAGGTACAGACAATAAAATGTTAATTTGGTAAATATAAATTTATCTTATGATAAACCATCGTGCATTAAATTGCATTTACGCATAATGTACGCCCGAAAATGTCCACCGGGGTCACCCGGTAAATATAAATTTATCTTTCAATACCCATCGTGCGTTAAATTACAATAACACATAAATTACGCCCGAAAACGTCCTGTTGGGACACCGACAAATAAAGCGAAACCTCTATTGAAGCTTCGCTTTCATTTTGACAATTACAGAATAAATCCCTGTTCTCTGAGATTATCAATAGCGTTTCCGAGTACTGCGGCATTAGTACTTGAAACCGAGTGAAGAAGATAAATACCGCCTCCGTGAGCAGATGAAGTTATCTTTTCAAGTGCCTGTGATTTGTCAGGCTGTGCATCTGTCTGCCAGTCCACATAGGCAAAGCTCCACATTAAAGTCTTATAACCGAGCTTCTGACACTGTGACAGCATATCTTCTGAAAATTCACCGCATGGCGGTCTTAAATACTGCATTTCATAACCGTATTTTTCCAAGACAAATTCATGAAGACTCATTACCTCATCTGAAAGCTCATCTGTAGTGAGTTCAGGTAATGATGCGTGTGTCATACCGTGGTTTCCGAGAATGTGTCCTTCGTCAATCATTCGCCTTACAAGTTGATCTTCCTTTTTTGCGTAATCGCCTGTCAGAAAGAAAATTGCCCTGACATTCTTTTCTTTAAGCACATCGAGAATAGGTGCGGTAAATCCGTTTTCATATCCCTGATCGAACGTTAAGATTATTCTGCTTTTGTCGTTTGTCGTCGCATATGCGTCATATTTGTTATACTGTGAATTAAAATCCACAGCACCCAGCGGACAGTTGTTACTGTCAACTGCTGTTCCCTGTCCGTAGCCGATTTTCTCCGCTGATTCGACTTGTATCGCCGTAAACGGAAGCATTGTAACACATAATGCCGTGGCTGTAACCGGAAAAAGTTTTCTCATTACCGTCACCTCATGTCGCTTATTTTGTTTTCCTGCGACAATAACAGTATGTGCTTTGAGCAAAAAAATATTTATGGAAAATTTTATAAATTAAAAAACGGCGTTGTATCAGATTCATACAACGCCACTGAAATTATTCTTCTACTTCAATCTTATGATTTGAAATAAACTGTAACACGCCATCATTAACCTTAAACTTTACCTGACATATTGACGGGTTACCATCGACTGTGTAACCAGCTGTATATACATCATCATTCATCTCTACACTTGTAAACTGTATCGGCATTACAATGTTATCACTGGCACGATAGCCATAATAAGCATCATACTGTTCATAGTATTCAAGTTCTATATCGTTATATTCAAACTCATCTATTGTAAGTCCTGTTTTTTTCACGAGATAATCGTTGAGTTTGTCCTTTGGAATTTTTACAAGATCCACAATTTGCTCACCATCAATGCTAATTCCAAGATCGTGAAGTTCTTCCTCACTGAGTTCATTGACATTGTAATTATAGTCTTCGCCCATTCCGTAATATAAAATTGTTCTCAAATCCATTTCTGATGGCTTATCATAATAACAATACAGAAAAAGTGGATTGTAGTTTTCATAATTTTCAGGCGGATAATCAAGTGAAAACACATCATTTATATTATCCATATTAATTTCCATTACACTCTGGTCTGTTTCAGATTGTTCTGTTACAACTGTTGTTTCTGTTGAGACTGTTGAATTGTCATTGGCACAGCCTGTTACGGCTAATAATAAAGCTGAAATAAGTATAAACGGATATTTTTTCATAATAAAAACCTCCCATATATCACATTATAATTAAATTTTATCACAAAAAACAATTATGTCAATATTTTTTTCAAAATTTCTTATATAATGGAGAATTATTCTTCTGCTTCAATCTTTTTATTTGAAATAAACTGTAAAACACCATCATTAACCTTAAACTTTACCTGACATGTAATTTCAGAATATTTTATTGGGTCTCGGGCTATATAAACAGCTGTATACACATCGCCATTCATTTCAACACTTTTAAAATTAATCGGCTGTAAAATGGTATCCGTTGAACGATAACCGTAATAAGCGTCATACTGTTCATTATATTTAAGCTTCATATCAATGTTTTCAAACTCATCTATTGTAAGTCCTGTTTTCTTTTTAAGATAGTCGTTGAGCGTATCTTTTGGGATTTTTATAGCACCCATAGTTTCGACTGCCTCAATATCAAGCCCTGCACTCAGAATTTCTTCTTCACTGAGTTCATTCATAGTGTTATTAAAATCTTTACCCATTCCATGATATAAAATTGTTCTCAAATCCATTTCTGACGGCTTATCATAAAAGCAATACAGAAAAAGCCTATTGAAGTCTTCATAATTTCCGTCATAATACTCATATGAAAATATTTCATTTATGTTATCCATAGTTACTTCCATAGTTTTTTCAGTTGTTTCAGGCTGTTCGGTTACAGTTGTTGCTTTTGTTGTTGTAACAATGGTAGTTGTTTCAGATGTAGTCTGAGTGGTTTCAGTCTGAACTGTTGTTTCTGTTGTGACTGTTGGATTGTCATTGTCACATACGCCACATGCTGTTACAACTAAAAGTAAAGATAACGCAATTATAAGCGGATATTTTTTCATTATAATAATCTCCTTTAATTTTTTTCAAGATTTCTTATATAATGAAACAGATACTGCTGTGCAATTCCCTCAATTCCTTTAGTACAGTCAGGCAGACCATTCGGGTAATAGCTTTCCATAACCCTTTTTATCCAGACATCAACTGGAAACGCTTCTGTTCTGTACATTCCAAACAGAAGTACACATTCAGAAACCTTATTCCCTACGCCTTTTATGGTCATAAGTGTTTTTTTGGCATCAGCTATCGGCATTTGTTTCAGCTGGTCAGCATCAATTTCACCTGATGATATTTTCATCGACGCATCAACAATGTATTTTGCACGGAATCCCGCACGCAGAAAGTCTAAACTTTCGGGTGTTTCAGCCGATAATTCAACAGCTGTCGGAAAATGTCCGTAATGCTCACACAGCCTTGAAATAATACCCTTGATGCGTGGGATATTGTTATTCTGTGAGATTATGAACGAAACAAGTGTTTCCCATAAATCCTGTTTCAAAAGACGGATACCGCCTGCGAAATCACATGCTTTTTTCAGTGTTTCGTCCTCAGACAGCTGTAACTTGATTTTACTGTAATCGGTATTTAAGTCAAAATAGTCTGTCCATACGTTTTCAAAGTCTTCCGATGTTGTGTCATGAAAAATTATTTTTTCTCCATTTTGGGAAATACGCAAAAACCTGTCAACAAAAAATCCCTTATATGTAATGTCATATTCCGAATCAATTTTCTCCCATCGAAAAGCCTGTCCGCAATCAAGTGTTTCATCAAGATTGAAGTCGGGACAGATTATTTCTATATCGTTTTTATTTACAGTATATTCCATATAAACTCCTTTTATGACAACGTTTTATGCACTTTTGATTTCAAAAAAAGCATAATCGCAACAACTAAATCTGCACAGTAAACAAATGAAAGTATACTTGTGATAACTGCCGTTTTTTTGGATATTACACCTTGTTTATAAATTTTTATGTTACAACCGATTGCAAAAATACCTGTCAGTATAATTGTTATAAGGTCTGTTACTATTGCAACTGAAAGCAACATAATGCCCCATATACCTGTAAGAAATCCCATAATTCCAAAAATAAAATAAAATATATAAGCGGGAATCTGAACAGCTTTTACAATAAGATTTTGTTTCGCAACAGATTTTGCCGAATCATCAGTTTTAACTGTCAGCACACTGATTACAACAGTAAATGTAAGAATCAGAAATACTATTAATTCAAAAGATATATCAAATGGTAACAAAGCCATTACAATGCAATAGTACGGAAAAAGCATTGTCGGAAACAGTTTCAGGTATTTTATAAAATTCTTCATTGTTATCTCCTTTTAATTTTCATATCTAAATTATAATAAAAATAAATTATTTTGTCAATACAAGTATTTAAAATGACTTTTCTGTTCTTTTTTACCTAAAGGTATCCAATCTTTAACGCTTCGCTATAATTTGCTAAAGCAAATTAAAAAAGATTTGTATTCAAAAAAGAACCAAAAAACTTTTAATTTCGCTTATACTTTAACTGATTTGCTACTTTAAGCACGAAAAGATTAT
>JAFQBO010000360.1 GCA_017416665.1 Oscillospiraceae bacterium | reverse complement strand
TAGATTTAATGAAAGCTCTGTCTGTTCAGATTTTTCCAAGTGTCGTCTATCCGAACGACCTTCAGCCTCATCCTCTCTGTGAAAACTTAAAAAATGATTATAAATTTCTTCTGAGATTTCAGTTTCAATTAAATCTCCCTTGCAACCAGTCTAACTCTTAACAAACTATATTAATACATATTTTGTTATATTTTTATTTTTTGCTCTAATAAAAAAATCACCTATTTTTCAATGAAATTAAAACATCATAAAAATTAATGATAATATAAAACTCAAAATGAAAGATTAATATAACTTAAAATTCACACTTGAAATTAGCATATTGATATGGTATAATGTGCTAAACGCAGAGCGATGAGGTTCTACAACCTTGTCGCTCTGCGTCTTTTTTTGCCAATATAGCAATAAATCAACAACAAAACACATAAAATATTTAAGGAAATTTCATATGAAAGGATAATCTTCTATGGCTAAAGAAAACATTTATCGCACAGTTAATTGCGGTGAATTAAGAGAAAAAAACATCGGACAGGAAGTTAGAGTTGCCGGTTGGGTAGAAAACATCCGTAACCATGGTGGCGTAATGTTCCTTGATATTCGTGACCAGTATGGTATTTTGCAAGTTGTAGTTCACGACGAGCAATTACTCAAAGATATCAACCGTGAATGTACTGTAACTCTTAACGGTAATGTTGTAAAACGTGATGACGACACTATTAACAAAAAAATAGCCACAGGTTACATTGAAGTTCACACCGACAATATAAAAGTATTGGGTAAGTGCAAAAACGAACTTCCTTTTGAAGTTACAACTTCAAAAATCGTTAACGAAGATGTAAGGCTTAAGTACAGATTTTTAGATCTTAGAAATCCAAAGGTTCATAACAACATTCTTCTTCGTTCACAGGTCGTTAATTTTCTGCGTCAAAAAATGACCGAATTGGGTTTTGTAGAAATCAACACGCCAATTCTTTCTGCTTCCTCACCCGAGGGTGCAAGAGATTACCTTATTCCAAGTCGTAAACATCATGGTAAGTTCTATGCATTACCACAGGCTCCTCAGATTTTTAAACAACTTTTGATGGTTTCCGGTTTTGATAAATATTTTCAAATTGCACCTTGTTTCAGAGATGAAGATGCAAGAGCAGACCGTAGTCCCGGTGAATTCTATCAACTTGACTTTGAAATGGCTTTTGCAACACAAGAAGATGTATTTTCAGTTGCTGAAGAAGTTCTTTATGAAACATTCAGTAAATTCACTAATAAAAAAGTTTCTCCTGCACCATTTAGGCGTATTTCTTATGAAGATGCTATGCTAAAATACGGCACTGATAAACCTGATTTAAGAAATCCGCTAATAATCGAAGAAATCAGCGATATGTTCGTAGAAACAGAATTTATTCCTTTTAAAGGAAAATGCGTTCGTTCCATCAATGTACCCGGTGCTGCCTCAGAAAGCAAAAAGTGGTTTAAGAGTATGGAAGAGTTTGCTCTTTCAATTGGAATGAAAGGTTTAGGTTATGTTAAGGTTAAAGAAGATTTATCTTTTGACGGTCCAATTGATAAATTTTTAAAGTCGGGTGATAGAGAAGAACTTATTTCACGCAATAATTCAAAAGCAGGCGACGTAATTTACTTTATTGCTGATTCTAAATCACTCGCACCAAAACTTGCCGGACAAATTCGCACAGAAGTTGCAAAAAGACTCGATCTTATTGATAACAGCCGTTTTGATCTTTGTTTTATTGTAGATTTTCCGATGTTCGAAATTGATGACGATGGAAAAACTATATTCACTCACAACCCATTCTCAATGCCTCAAGGCGGTATTGATGCACTTATATCTAAACACCCTACAGAAATTCTTGCATATCAGTACGATATTGTCTGCAACGGTGTTGAGTTGTCTTCGGGTGCGGTCAGAAATCACGACTTAGACACAATGATTAAGGCTTTTGAAATTGCAGGTTACACAGAAGACGAATTAAAGGATAAATTCAAATCACTTTATAACGCATTTCAGTACGGTGCACCACCTCATGCCGGTATGGCTCCTGGTGTTGATCGTATGCTTATGCTATTAACTGAGGAAGAAAATATCCGTGAGGTTATTCCATTTCCAATGAACAGCAACGCTCAAGATTTGCTGTTAGGTGCCCCAACTGAAGTAACTGAACAGCAGTTACGAGAAGTTCATATCAAAATCAGATAAATTTAATAAGATATAAAGGATTGGTATTATGGTAACAAAAGAAGATATAGAAAATATTGCTATTCTTTCAAAGCTGTTTGTAGCAGAAGAAGATTTAGACAAGCTTACAAAAGAAATGCAGAATATTGTCGATTTTGCAGATGCAATTAACAATGCACCCGATGACGGAAGTGAGTTTGATAATATTAACAATCTTTCAAATATATTTAGAGAAGATGTAGTTGTTCAGTCGTTTCTTTGTGAAGAAATTCTCAAAAATGCTCCTGAACAGAGTGACAATCATTTTTTAGTAAAAAATCATTCATAATAGGGGGAGCCTATGTCAACAATTAAGAAAATTCATGATATGCTCTCATCAAAAGAGGTATCTTGTATAGAACTGACAAATCAGTATTTAGCTGAAATTGAAAAATGTAACGGAGAGCTGAACGCTTATATTAACGTAACTACTGAAATTGCGTTGCAACAAGCAGAAAAAGTCGACGCAAAAATCGCTAAAGGAGATAAAATAGGTATCCTCGAAGGAGTGCCTATGACATTAAAAGATAACCTATCTACAAAAGGTATAGAAACAACCTGTTGTTCAAAAATCCTCACAGGCTACAAACCAATCTACAACGCAACCGTATGGGAAAATTTACAAAGCAAAGGTGCAGTTTTGCTTGGTAAAACCAATATGGATGAATTTGCCATGGGTTCTTCCTGCGAAACCTCATATTTTGGAGGTGCCACAAACCCACACAACACAAATCATTGTGCCGGCGGATCATCAGGCGGTGGTGCCTCTGCTGTTAGCGGCAATATTGCTCCTTATGCATTAGGGTCTGATACAGGTGGTTCTATTCGCCAGCCTGCATCTTTCTGCGGTATTGTTGGTCTTAAACCAACGTATGGTTCAGTTTCTCGTTATGGTCTCATTGCTTATGCTTCAAGCCTTGATCAAATTGGTCCTATAACAAAAACAGTACAAGATGCTTCAATCGTTTTTGATGCGATTTCTGATTATGATCCTATGGATAGCACCTGTCAGGGCAGACAAAATGGTGTTACTTTCGACACAATCAACAATGATATTAAAGGTATGAAAATTGGTATCGTCCGTGAATATATGGACGGTATTAAAGATGAAGTAAATGATGCCATATTGAAAGCTATAAAGGTTTATGAAAGTCTTGGAGCTGAAATTATCTATTTTGATATGCCTGTAATCAAGTTTGCACTTCCGGTATATTATATTATCGCTTGTGCAGAGGCATCTTCAAATTTAGGTAGATATGACGGTATCCGTTACGGATACAAGGCTCAGCATTACAACGGCATTCACGATATGATATGCCGTACTCGCAGTGAGGGCTTTGGTGAAGAAGTTAAGCGAAGAATTTTATTAGGCACTTATGTGCTTTCAGCCGGATATTATGATGCGTACTATAAAAAGGCTCAAAAACTGCGTGGTACTATTGTAAATGCATTTAACAGTGCTTTCGAAAAATGCGACTTTATACTTGCACCAACAGTTCCTATGACCGCTTTCGAGATAGGTAAAGCTGTGTCTGATCCAATCGAAACATATTTAACTGATATTTGCACTGTTCCCGTAAATATTGCAGGATTACCCAGTATATCTGTTCCTTGTGGATATAACAAGGAGGGTATGCCAATCGGTATGCAGTTAATCGGAAACAAGTTTGATGAGGCAAAAATTTTAAATGCAGCCAATGCATATGAAAAGGCAATGCCTGAAAACTTCAAAGATACAAAGTGGGGTGTTAAACTGTGAAATATGAATTAGTTGCAGGTTTTGAAACTCACGTAGAGCTTTCAACAAAGACAAAAATTTTCTGCGGATGTACTACTCAATTTGGCGGAGAACCTAACACACATTGTTGTCCGATTTGTATTGGTTTGCCGGGTACTCTTCCAAAGCTCAACCGTCAAGTTGTAAAGTATGCAATTATGGCTGGTCTTGCTACGAATTGCAAGATTGCTACAGTTGCAAAAATGGACAGAAAAAACTACACTTATCCTGACCTTTCAAAAGCTTATCAGATTTCTCAATATGACAAACCTCTTTGCGAAAACGGATATATCCAGCTTTCAAACGGAAAAAAAATCCGTATTTTACGAATCCACATAGAAGAAGATGCAGGAAAGCTTATACACGAGCGTGGTAATACTTATGTTGATTATAACCGTGGTGGTGTTCCTCTTATTGAAATCGTTACAGAACCGGACTTTCGCTCTGTTGATGAAGCAAAAGAATACGTTGAAAAGCTTCAACAGATTATGAGATATATAGGAGTTTCAGACTGTCGAATGCAGGAAGGTTCTATGCGTTGCGATGTCAATATTTCAGTTCGTGAAGAAGGCAGTAAAAGACTTGGAACAAGAACGGAAATTAAAAATATGAACTCAATCAACAACATAGCAAAAGCTATGGAATATGAGTTTTACCGTCAGGTTGACCTGATTGAACGTGGTGATAAAGTTATACAGGAAACCCTTCGTTTTGATGATACTACCGGCACAACCTCTCCAATGCGTGGCAAAGAAGATGCCAACGACTACCGTTATTTTCGTGACCCTGATCTCGTTACTATTATCACAAACGATGAAGAAGTGGAAGAAATACGACAAATGTTGCCTGAACTTCCTGAAGCAAAACTCGTAAGATATGTTGAAGAATATAACATTCCTGAAAAGGATGCACAACTCCTTACAAAATACCGCAGGGTAAGCGAATATTTTGATAAAGCTATCGAAGGCTTAAAGGTTCCAAAAACAGTTTCCAACTTCATCATTGGTTCGATGTTCAGACGTATTGAAACTGAGGCTGAGAAGGAAAACTTTGCAGTCGCAACAACTCCGCAACAGCTAAATCAGCTTGTAAAAATGATTGAAGATAAAAAAATTCAAAATAATCTGGCAAAGCAGACTTTAGAAAAAATGCTTGATACAGGTAAACCTTGCACAGATTTTATTGACGAAAATGATTTAGGCGGTATTGACGAAAATGCACTTGCTGAAATGTGCCAAAATGCTATAAATAATAATCCAAACGCAGTTATTGACTACAAGAATGGTAAAGAAAAAGCCTTAATGGCACTCCTTGGCAATGTTATGAAGAAAAGTCGTGGTAAAGCAGATGCTCAATCAGTCAAAGCAAAATTAAAAGAACTAATTGAATAATATGTATAAACTCATTTTACAAAACAGAATGGGCTGTCTCACTAATTTTCACTGGTGGGACAGCCCATTCTGGCTTTAATTATGATATTTTTCAATATTTTTTCGCTTATGTTCACTTAACGAATGCATACGTTCTATAATTTTCGTAAGCGTCAAATCAAGCACGCATAGAACCCCTCAGAAAAAGCAATTCATGAAATTACTTTTGTTGAGGGGTTCTTGATTTGCAACATTCAGGTATTTGTTCTGACCAAGGAAGATAAGTGCTTACATTCTTGCCACAC
>JAFQBO010000359.1 GCA_017416665.1 Oscillospiraceae bacterium | reverse complement strand
GCGACCAAAGGCTCTGCCTTTGGAAACCGCAAACTTTTGAAAAAGTTTGATCAAAACTTTTAGTTTTGAACCTAAAGACTTTTTCGACAAACTGAGGAGCTGTGTAAACAGCTCCTTTTACATAACAAAACAGACCACTTTTAGAAGTGGTCTGCCTTGATTTTTAAGAGAAAATTTTATGAAAATAAAAAGAAAACTTTCAATTAGTTAATGATTGTTTCTTCTGTAGTCTTGTCAAAGAGGTGAATTCTGTTAGGATCGATAGCAACCTTGATAATATCACCTGACTTAGCTGTTGAACGTGGTGAAACTCTTGCTGTGAGCGGTGTACCTTCACATGTGAGGTAAAGATATGTTTCAGCACCCATCATTTCTGTGATGTCAACATTACATGTAATAATACCTGTTGTAGCGTTTGAGAGGTACATTTCTTCATCATGAACGCTTTCAGGACGAATACCGAGTGTAACTTCCTTGTCAAGGTATCTGTCAAGTGTTGGTGAAACCTTTGATTCAGGAATTTCTACAGTAAATCTGTTTGCGTTTGAACCGAATTCAACAACGTACTTTGAAATTGTCTTCTTAAGTACAGCGTCGATAAAGTTCATCTGAGGTGAACCGAGGAATCCTGCAACGAACTTGTTGCCAGGACGTTCATAAAGAGCCTGTGGTGTATCAACCTGCTGAATGATACCATCCTTCATAACAACGATTCTGTCACCCATTGTCATAGCTTCTGTCTGGTCATGTGTAACGTAGATGAATGTTGTACCGAGCTTTAAGTGAAGCTTTGCAATTTCTGTTCTCATCTGAGCACGGAGCTTAGCATCGAGGTTTGAAAGTGGTTCGTCGAGAAGGAATACCTTTGGTGAACGAACGAGAGCACGACCTAAAGCAACACGCTGACACTGACCACCTGACATAGCCTTTGGCTTTCTGTCGAGAAGGTGTGTAAGGTCGAGAATCTTAGCAGCTTCCTTAACCTTAGCGTCGATCTGATCCTTAGGCATCTTTCTGAGCTTAAGACCGAATGCCATGTTATCGTATACAGTCATATGTGGATAGAGAGCGTAGTTCTGGAAAACCATCGCAATATCTCTGTCCTTAGGTGCGATGTCATTTACAAGACGGTCGCCGATATAGAGTTCACCGTCTGAAATTTCTTCAAGACCTGCGATCATTCTGAGTGTTGTAGACTTACCACAACCTGATGGTCCTACGAGAATGATAAATTCCTTATCTATGATTTCTAAGTTTACATCCTTAACAGCGTGGAAACCGCCCGGATATCTTTTGTTAATGTGACGTAATGATAAACTTGCCATATTACCTGTTCCTCCTAAGTGAATATAAATTCCGCTAACCTGAAACTGAGATTAACTTACATATATTATAATACCAAATTTTTAACTGTAATGCAAGTCGTTATTTTCACAAAGTTCACTTTGTATGTTTATCCATTATGACGAAAAATCACCAATAATTCGATTGTAAACGTCGTCGAAACAAGAGGGTTTCAACAGTTTTTCAACATCTTTGTGCATTATCTCTATATATGCACCGAGCCCGATATTAGGCGGTATTGCAAGTGATCCCATCTGTATTCTTTCAAGGCGTGTAACCTTGTTTTCAACAGCAGAAAACATCCTTTTTACCTGATGGAATTTGCCTTCAAACAGCTCAAGCAGTGCCATGTTTTCATGTTGATCAAAGCCTTTTACTTGTGCAGGAAGACAAATTTCATCACCATCTATTCTGAGGTTTTGTTTAAACATCTGAATATATTCACTTTTAAACGGTTTTTCAAGCTCAACGAGATAATATTTTGCAATATGATTTTTCGGAGAAAGAATTTTGTGACTCAGTTCACCATCATTTGTAATCAGAACCATTCCGACTGTGTCCTTGTCCAGACGACCTGCGGGGAAAATATCCTTGCGTCTGTACTGGGGCTCAAGCAGATCAAGAACGGTTTTTTCGTGTTTGTCTTCAGTGGCACATACATATCCCTGCGGTTTGTTCATTATTATGTAAATTTTATCTTTAAAAACTATTTTCTGCCCGTCAAGAACGATTTCAGCCGTATCGGTATCAATTTTAAGACTGCTGTCCTTTATGATTTTTCCATCGACTGTTACTTTATTTTTGGAAATAAGCTTTTTTATTTCACTTCTTGTAAAGCTTGTCTGTACGGAGAGAAATTTATCCAGTCTTTGTGTCATAAAAAATTTCCTTTCTGCATTTACTTTAATATGGATTATTTTATATATAAGGAGAAAAGCATGAAAACTTTAAAAAAAATTGTTGTTTTTATTCTGCTTGTTGCTGTATGCGGAGTGATTTTTTTGTTCTGTATGAAAAAAGATGAACTGTCCGATAAAGAAAAGGTCATACTCAGCAATGCAACTGAACGTGAAAGCTATCTTAATATAAAAGGCTGGGATGTTACGCAAATCAGTTCTGATGAGGTACAGATTCCCGGAGATTTTGAAGGTGTATACAAGGTATATGCACAGGTACAGCAAAAACAGAGTTTGCCGCTTGCCGAGTATAAGGGCAGGAGCGTTGAAAGATTTCTTTATCGTGTAAATAATTATAATGGTGACAGTGAAATTTATGCAGAACTTCTTATTTCGGAAAATAATCTTGTTGCGGCGGCTCTTATTCAGCAGATACCTGATGGCTTTATTAAACCGATATATTGATGATTATAATATTAGATTCAGACTATAGAAAATATAAATTTTTATTTGTCGGTGTATTTTTATTTTGCAAAATTTCTGTAGGGGCGACCATTGGTCGCCCGTTTGGATTATAATTTATTTTGCGGGCGAGCAATGCTCGCCCCTACATGAAAACAACGAATATCATC
>JAFQBO010000358.1 GCA_017416665.1 Oscillospiraceae bacterium | reverse complement strand
CGTTACTCAGCAGCCAATCGGCGGTAAGGCTCAGTTCGGTGGTCAGCGTTTCGGTGAAATGGAAGTTTGGGCACTCGAAGCTTACGGTGCGGCTTATACTCTTCAGGAAATCCTGACAGTTAAGTCTGACGATACTGTAGGACGTGTAAACACTTACGAATCCATTGTAAAGGGTCAGAATGTACCTAAGCCGGGTATCCCTGAATCCTTTAAGGTTCTTATCAAGGAACTTCAGTCACTTTGTCTTGATGTAAGAGTTCTTGATGAAGACAAAAATGAAATCGATCTTAAACAGTCGTTTGATGAAGACGATGATATTATACCTCAGCCTGTATCATTTGCAGATGAAAATGCAGATGCAGAACTCACAAGTGATTCTGAAATCGAAAATGCAGGATATACTCTGGAAGATGTTGAAGATGAAGCAGATGAATTCGGTGATGCGGATATTGAACCGACAGATGAAGATATTTTCAGCTTCGACATGTCCATGGACGACGATGAAATCTAATCGCTGATTTCACAAACGGAATTTTACATTGCAGAGGAATACAACCATCCTCTGCGGTGTTCAGTCGTAATATAAACAGGAGGTAACGGTTTGGAATTCAATACATTTGATTCAATTAAAATCGGTCTTGCTTCAACGGAACAGATCAGAAGCTGGTCATACGGTAAGGTTGAAAGACCTGAGACTATAAACTACAGAACACAGAAGCCTGAAAGAGACGGTCTTTTCTGTGAAAGGATCTTCGGACCTACCAAGGACTGGGAATGTCACTGCGGTAAGTTCAAGAAAATCCGCTTCAAGGGCAAGGTTTGTGACCGCTGCGGCGTTGAGGTTACAAGAGCCAAGGTAAGACGTGAAAGAATGGGACATATCGAGCTTGCGGCTCCTGTGTCACATATCTGGTATTTCAAGGGTACTCCTTCAAGAATTGGTCAGGTACTCGAAATATCACAGAAGCGTCTTGAGGAAATCCTCTACTTTACTAAATATATTGTTATCGACCCGGGCAATACAGGCGAGCTTATCAAAAAACAGCTCCTTTCTGAAAAGGAATATCTTGATGCCCGTGAAAAATACGGCGATGAATTCGTTGCCGAAATGGGTGCTGAGGCTATCCAGAAGCTCCTTAAGGAATATGACCCGGAAAGATATGATGTCTTTAAGAAAAGACTTATCGGTCAGGGTAAGGTTTCTCTCGGTGGTGCAAAGGTTTCATGTACTCATTCACCGCTTACATGTGACTGCGATGAATGTAAGAAATTTGCTGAAATTGATGAACCATGGAGAAATAATCTTGAGGTATGCTCAGATGACCTTAAGGAAGAACTTAAGGATCTTCCACCTGGACAGAAAAAAATCAAGCTCCTTAAAAGACTTGAAATTATTGAGGCGTTCAGACTCTCCGGCAACAAGCCTGAATGGATGGTTCTGAGCGTAATCCCTGTAATTCCGCCTGACATCCGTCCTATGGTTATGCTCGACGGCGGACGTTACGCAACTTCAGACCTTAATGACCTCTACAGACGTGTTATCAACAGAAACAACCGTCTT
>JAFQBO010000357.1 GCA_017416665.1 Oscillospiraceae bacterium | reverse complement strand
GATGGAACAGAAACCACTGTTGACGCTATGGTCATACAGGCTGCTGCCAGTGTTGCTATCGCTTTTCTGAATTTAATTTTCATATTTTCCACCTCATATATATTTTTGATCGGATTTTGACGAAATGTTGAATTTTTTCAACAATACACCATTATATTTGTATTATACCATGATTGCATAGAGAATGCAAGTTATAAATATAAATTTGATATAAAGGGAATCAATATGGAGTGTGTTCAAATAAAATGAATATGCAGATTATGATGATTTGAAATAATATTTTAGATTTTATTTATCTTATTCATAAAAAGTATTGCAATTAATTTTATTTTTCTGTATAATATAATTATAATATCAAGACTAAAAATTGTTAACAATACATATAAAAAATGGAGGAATAACTAATGAAATTTAAAAAGATACTTTCCGCATTGCTTAGTTGTTCAATATTTGCTACAGCACTTACAGCGGGTCAGAGTTTTATTACAGAAACATCTTTTGCAGCTTCTTCCTGTGTTATAGACACGACAGAGGAATTTCAGACAATCAGTGGCTTTGGCGGTATCAATCACCCCGAATGGATTGGTGATCTTACAGATGCACAGGTAAAGAAAGCCTTCGGTAATGGTGAAGATGAGCTGGGCTTCAGCATACTTCGTGTATACGTTAATGATGATAGTAATCAGTGGTATAAATCAGTCAATGTAGCAAAAAAAGCACAGGAACTTGGTGCAACTGTTTTTGCTACGCCGTGGAATCCGCCTGCAAGCATGCGTATCAACGGTGATGGTACTCTCACAGGCGGAAAGTATCAGCTTGACGACTCAAAATTTGCGGAATATGCAAAACATCTCAACGACTATGTAAAGTATGTGGAGGAACAGGGTGTTGATCTTTATTCAATCTCTGTACAGAATGAACCGGATTATGCTTCGGAATGGACATACTGGAGTACTGATGAGCTTACAAACTTTATTGCAGAATACGGTGATGATGTTGTTGACGGTACAAATGCAAAGCTTATGTCACCTGAAAGCTTCCAGTATAAAAAGGATATATATAATTCGATTTTAAATAACAGTAATGCATTAAACAATATTGACTTGTTTGGCACACATTTTTACGGTACAACACGCTCAAACATGGATTTTTCAGCACTTGAATCCTGTGGTAAACCTATCTGGATGACTGAGGTTTACGTTCCTAATAGTCAGACTGATTCCGCTGACCGATGGCCTGAGGCAATTCAGGTATCAGAAAATATTCACAATGGTCTTGTTGTGGGAAATATGAGTGCCTATGTATGGTGGTATATACGCAGAAATTACGGTCCAATGAAGGAAGACGGCACGATCAGTAAGCGTGGCTACTGTATGGCACAGTATTCAAAATTTGTCCGTCCAGGTGATGTACGTATAGCCGTAACTGAACAGCCTGCTGAGAATGTTTATGTTTCAGCTTACGAAAATGACAGTAATCAGCTTGTAGTGGTTGCTGTAAACAAAGGCAGTGAGGGCTATGCACAGCAGTTTACTGTGGGAAGCGGAGAAACAATCACAAATATTGACAGATACAGAACGTCTGCTGATGAAAACCTTGCTTTGACAGAAAATCTTGAGGCATCAGACAGCAGCTTCTGGGCACAGCTTCCTGCAGAAAGTGTTTCAACATTTGTAATAGATATTGAAGGTGAAGGAACACCTGTCGAAAAGGAAGAACCTCCGACAGATGAAAACGGCTGGTATGTTCATGATACATTTGAAGATAGTAACTGTAACTGGACAGGCAGAGGTGCTGCTTCAGCGGAGGTTTCAGATAGTAATTCATACGCAGGAAACAATGCACTTAATGTAACCGGACGAACATCAGCATGGCATGGTACATCAAAAGAACTTGACACATCGATCTTTGAAGCAGGTACAGCTTACAGTTTCAGCATACGTGTGCGTGTTCCTGAAGATTCCGCTGCTGACAAAATTTCACTAACTTTACAGTATAATAATTCAGAAGGCGAAACAAAATATGCAAATATAAAGTCCGAAAATGCAGTTCCCGGAGAATATGTACAGCTTGCAAATATGTCCTACATACTTCCGGCAGGAGCTGATGTAATGACTATTTATGTGGAAACTCCCGACAATACAACAGATTTTATGATTGACGAGTTTATTGCGGCACCTGACGGAACTGTTATTGATGATACTGTATCAGATGCTCAGCTTTATGGTGATGTTAATGATGACAAAAATCTTAACGCTGATGATGTTATTATGCTTCAGAAATGGCTTGTTCGTTCAGGTACACTTACTAATCCGTCAAATGCCGATTTAAATGCAGATAATACTATAAATGTCTTTGATTTGTGTATTTTAAAACGCAAGGTTATAACTGATTTTTCATAAAATAAGCCTCCGTCACCAAAACGGAGGCTTATAATATTATCAGCATATATTTTTTTCATATGCTATTTCATCAGTTTTTCTGATATTTCTCCGATTATTTTCGTAAGCTTTTCAAGAGGTTTTCTTGCCTGAAGCTCAATAAAAGCATTGAAAATACTTCGCTTGGTCTTTTTAATTCTGTAATCAATATTAATACCTTTATATATTATACTATATTTAAGAGAGAAAAACAACTACTGTCTTTTTGGAAGGTGATATGGATTATTATGGCTTTTATACAGTAGAAAAATTTGAAGCTTGCAAATATCTCGGTGCACACCTTAATGCTGACTGTATAGCATGAACATAAATTATAGTTGATGATGCAATTACTTGAATGACTGAGATGACGCGAAACAATTGGTATACTTATGTCCTCTGCAATAAGCAGGAAAGCATGACTGCATCTTAGTGAATGTGGAGTAAAGTATGAAAGCTTGTACTTCCTTATAAATTTGGTCGTTCGGTTGAGTAATCTGTTGCGGTTTATGGGGATTAAATTACCTATATAAACAAACGGTCGCTGAAAAGTATCGTTTTTGGGTTATTTTATAATGATACCCATACCTACTATATACTTACTTGTGTTATGGATATGTATAACATGATTATTAAAATCAATTTCATTCCATTCAAGACCGAGAAGTTCATCTCGTTGCATACCGCTCTCATAATGGTACAGATGGATACAGAACAGTTCATATATAT
>JAFQBO010000356.1 GCA_017416665.1 Oscillospiraceae bacterium | reverse complement strand
TATTACAGGTGACGTTACACAGATTGACCTGCCTGACAGTAAAAGTTCAGGTCTTATCGAGGCTATGAAGGTTCTCAGAAACGTAGAAGATATTTATATTCACAAGTTCAATGAAAAGGATGTTGTAAGACATAAGCTCGTTCAGGACATTGTAAGAGCATATGAAAAATACAACAATGAGAGGAGAAAATAAGGAAATGTCAAAGCTGAAAGTATATGTAAAGAACAAACAGAATGCAGTGAAAATTCCTGTCGGTATCAGACTGCTTATCCGTCGTTGCTGTCAGGCTGTACTTACTACTGAAAATTTTGAAAAAGATGCTGAAGTAAGCGTTTCATTTGTAACAAACAAGGAGATAAGAAGTCTTAACAAGGCATACAGAAACAAGGATACTGAAACAGACGTTCTTTCATTCCCGCTTACAAACGATGACGGCACTCAGGAAGTAAACGCCGAAACAGGCTTTGTACTGCTCGGTGATGTTGTAATTTCACTTGAAACTGCCGTAAAGCAGGCTGAAATGTACGGTCATTCACTTGAGAGAGAAATCGGATTTTTAACAGTACATTCAATGCTCCATCTGCTCGGCTATGACCACGAAACAAGTCCGCTTGAAGAAAGAATCATGCGTGAAAAGGAAGAGGCAGTACTCGAAAAGCTCGGTATCTCAAGAGATGCCACATTCATTACAGAATAAAAAGGAAAAGGTTATACATGACAAAAACTGTTTTTGCAACAATTATAGGAAGAACAAATGCAGGGAAATCCTCATTTTTAAACTCGGTTATCGGTGAAAAGATTGCATCTGTAAGCTCAAAGTCGCAGACTACGAGAACCCGTATTACCGGAATCAAGACTATTGAAGATACCCAGATTGTCTATATGGACACTCCGGGTCTTCATAAGCCGAAAAACAAACTCAGCGACCATATGCTCGGAGTCGTAAAGGAATCGGTTGCGGATATTGATGCCGTAATCTTTATGGCTGACTGTACAAAACCGCTTAATGAACAGGAAGAAAAAATGCTTAAAAACATGACAGCATCAAAAACACCTGTTATATTTGTACTCAACAAGATTGACCTGCTTGAAAAAAAATCGGATCTTGTTCCGATTATAGCAAAGCTGAGTGGAAAGTTTAATTTTGAGGCGATTATTCCGATAAGCGTTACAGAAAAAAACGGTGTCGAACTCGTTGAGCAGGAGGTTATGAAGTTAGCCCTTGAAAGTCCGCACTTTTTCCCGCAGGACATGATTACAGATCAGCCTGAAAAGGTGATTGCGGCTGAAATTGTAAGGGAAAAGCTCTTAAATCTCCTTAACGATGAAGTACCGCATGGTATTGCCGTTACTGTCGAGACAATGCGTGAACGTGATGACAAGGATATTCTTGATATTGATGCTGTGATTTTCTGTGAAAGAGAATCACATAAGGGTATCGTCATCGGCAAGGGCGGAGCTATGCTTAAAAAGGCTGCTACTCTCTCAAGACAGGAACTTGAGGATTTTTTCAGAATAAAAGTAAATCTCAAATGCTGGGTAAAGGTAAAGGAAGACTGGCGTAACAGAGAAGGTCTGATACGTTCATTCGGGCTTACGGAAAAATAGTCGGGTGACCCCGGCAGGACATTTCGCTCTTATACAGTATTTAAACCCTCTGTCAGCAAGCAGACATAT
>JAFQBO010000355.1 GCA_017416665.1 Oscillospiraceae bacterium | reverse complement strand
TTTTCTTCAATCAACACGGGCAAAGAAATTTTTTTGTTATCAAATGTAATAGCGTATATATTCATTCCTACACTCTCTATACTTTCTTATTTATTTTGCACAAAAAAGCCTGTATTTTAGCCATTTGTACAATAGTTAACAAAGTTACAAACAATGATAAGCATTCATTAATGGGCGAAAACTGTGTCATTTCAGGTACAATGCACATCGATTTCCGGTCAGAAAGGTACACGAAATAAAACGTCATCCTTTTTATGAAGGCGAATCTGTGTCCCATTCTTCCCTATGGCTGCTAACCTCTCATGTCTAACAGGATCATCCTCCCATGGGAGGGTCCTAAATTCCTTCGTCCAGCCTACCCATAGTGGGGTGCCGCTTCTGCTCCTACTCAGGGTCATGCCCTATAAATTATGTCTTAGCGGCTTCGCTCTGCTTTGTCATTGTTAGAGAGCACTCCTGTAATCCAGCACCAATTGAACTCTTGGCGGACGTTTACTGTTACAGTGTGCTTTATTTTTTTAAGCTGTTTGTGGTCTTATGATGTCTTTTCTGAACTTTTCTTCATCAAAGTCACATCCCGTCTGCAGTATCACATAAAATATCCTGATTGCCTTACAGGCTACCGCTATCTTACTCTGCATTCCTCCCAATGGCCTTCGCTCACGGTTCCTGTAATACAGGAACACATCCTGAAATGCCGGGTTCCAACTGATCAGCGACCTTGCTGACTCATACATTACCCTTCGCAGCTTACATCTGCCCCTCTTGCTGATTCCAGGTTGCCCTTTTCGTTTGCCGGAACTGATCTTGGTTATTTCCAAGCCTGCCAGCTTCTGAATCTGTCTCGGGTCTGTGAAACGTCCGATCTCACCTACCTCTGCAACAAAGCCTATCACCGTACTCAGCCCTACTCCTTTTATGGCGAGCAGTTTCTCCACATTTGGTACTTCCATTACTTTCTGTGCCAAGTATTCATCCAATCTCTTCAGCTGTTCTGCCTTAGTAACGTAGTCATTTACCAGAATCCAGATCTCAAGCCTTGCAGCTTCTCCTCCTTCCAGCCCTACGCTGTTCTGTGCCGCTTCCACCAGGGTCATTGCCCTTTTTATTCCCGCTGCACGCACCTTGGCATTTCGCCATATTTCATTGATGCCTCCGGCACCGATTCTTATGATATCCTGTGGCAATGGTGCATGTTCAAGCATCATTAATCCACTGGTAGAATCCCAGTCTTTATAACATTCAAAGTATTCCGGAAAATACTTTTGAAGCCATCCCTGTATTTGATTTGACAGCCTTACATGCTGCTTCATGATCTGCTCCCTGCATACAAATGCTTCGCGGATCTCAGCATAAACTCCCGTTGGCAGATAAGACGTTGAAAAACGTCCGTCTTTTACCAGCCCAGCTATTGTCTTCGGATCCTTCAGATCACTCTTTTCAGGACTGTTATCGTCCAGTTCCTTGCACTTCTTGACACTGTACGGATTTACCGTTACCAGTTGCACTCCATGCTCCTGTAAAAACTTCTGAAAAGTCAGCCAATAACAACCGGTAGGTTCGCAACCTACAATGACCTTTTTCTTGCCGGTTTTGCTCTGCATTTCTTCCAGCCAGCGAAGAAATGAAAGGAATCCAACATTTGTATTGCTAAATTTAAAAGCCCTTTTACTGAACTCAAACCCTCTCCAATCAAAGCCTCTGGCAAAGTGGTCCTGTGAGCCGATATCAACTCCAACTACTAAAGTGTCTGCTGTTACTTGACTTAATCTGTCATTCTGTGTTAAATTCATGGTGAAACCTCCTGTTGGTTAAAAGTGTTATTTCATCCGACCAAGATGAACACCTTAATCATACATCGAGGTTTCTTTTTATTCAATTGGCATTATTTCTGAATTACAGGAATGCTCCTACTTTTCGAAGCATTATTATTTGATACATCTGGTATTAAACATTTTTTTATTACTGGTGCAGCTATATATTATATCATTTTCTCTGACCGTAATCCTTTTGCCGTCTGAAAAACAATATTCTTTTTCACCATATAAATTCAATGCAAGACCATGGTTTGGCCTGTTCTTGTGTGCAACTAATCCAGTCCCGCTCTTTACAAGGCATGCGAGAATAATTTTTTCAATGTTAAAATCATGATTCATGAAATTTTCCATGTAGCTTCACCTCATATGTTATTATACAATTTTGTTTTGAAATGTGCAAGTGTTTTGTTTTATTTATTTACAGAAACTTGATTATCTTATATAATTTTAAAAAATCATGAAAGGCGGACAACTGCATGAAATACATAAATAACTCAGATTACGACTATATAATGGATAAATATCATGATTCCTCCAAGCCTTTTGATGCATATTCAAGATTTATCAGAAGAGATGAAATATTTGATCCGGCTACAGGTATGGACGGAGACAAAATTAAGAAAGAAATATTATTACTCGACGAAAAACTGTGTGATTTACCTCACCCTGTACGAAAAGCAAAAGCTTTTGAATTT
>JAFQBO010000354.1 GCA_017416665.1 Oscillospiraceae bacterium | reverse complement strand
ATATGAGGTGAAGATATGGAAAATACTAAAAACGACCGTATGCTTGAAATCTTCATGCGTTCTCTGCGTGGAGAAGCAATTTCAGTAAAAACTCTTGCAAATGAATATGATGTATCAACAAAGAGTATCAGCCGTGACATCAGTAACATTCAGAATTTTCTTGCTGAACACAGAGAACTAATGCAGAATGCTGAGCTTACATATTCTCACAAAGATAAAACGTATAGATTAAGCAATGATGAATTTCTTAAAAACAAGGAGCTTTTCGCACTTGTGAAAATTTTACTCGGAAGCCGTGCACTCAGCAAGGACGAGGTTCTGACATTAATTTACAAGCTGAAAAAGTTTACAACAGTCAATGACAGAGAAAAGCTTGACAACCTTATCCGCAAGGAAATCTATCACTATCATGAAGTGAAATCAGATTGCAAATCAGTAATCGAAAATCTGTGGAAACTGATACAGGCGATTGAAAACAAGCAGTTACTTACTATCACATACTATAAGATGAATCGTGAAGAGGTAAAGCGTAAAATCAAACCTACGTCAATCATGTTCAGTGAGTACTATTTCTATCTCATTGCATATATGGCAGATGACGAGAAGTACAAGCCAAAATACTTCCGCATTGACCGAATTTCTGCAATCACAGAACACCGTGAACAGTTTTTACTTGATAAGAAGCATGACTTTGACGAGGGTGACTTGCGTGAGAAAAATCAGTTCATGTTCCCAGGCGAAAATATTAAGATACGCTTTGAGTTTTCGGGACTCTCCTTACAGGCAATACTTGACAGACTTCCTACTGCAAAGATTGTTGAGAAGAACAGAAATATCAGCATAGTTGAAGCCGAAATAAACTATGGACGTGGTATCATAATGTATCTGCTATCACAGGGTTCATGGGTTAAGGTTCTCTCCCCTGCTTGTCTTATTGATGATATGAGAGAAGAAATTGAAAAAATGAGAAATCTATATTAATGAGTAATCCGCTAAGTTCAAGGCTTAGCGGATTTTTTCTGAAAATATTTTTAGAGGGACAATCGTTTGTCCGATACTGTTGCTATAATAAAAGCATGGAGTGTTATTTCTGAAAGTCATCGGAAAGCATATCCATAAATGCAAGTGTAAGGCGTTTGTTGTCAGGAGAAAGAGTCGCAAATTTCTCCAGCACAGCCGCATCATCTTTTGAGTAATCCGTTTGGAGGACGGAACCTAGAAGAATGTGGTCAGGAGTTGTTTCAAGAGCAGTGCATACTCTCAAGAAAACTTCAAGACTTGGGATTGAACGTGCTGTTTCAATGCAGGAAAGGTATTTGTCATTGATTTCTGCTCGTTCACAGACTTCGTTCTGCTTGAGCTTCAGCTCCTTACGCCGCCTTGCAAGATTTTTGCCGATTTGTTTGTAGTCAAGCGTCATAAAATCACCTCTTATATTAAGCGTATAAGAGCAGAATGAAAAAGTAAACAGTTAAAAAGTCGAATTTCTACTTGACAGCAGAATGAATATAACTTATAATAAGAATATAAGTTGGATTTTATGAAAAAGTCGATTTAAATACAGAAATAAAATATTGTAAAACAAACTAAAAGGGAGTTTAATAATGGCTACTACATTAATTTTAAAAACAATGAAAAAATGTGTGCTTTGCAAGCACTTCAACGGTGCGGTGGGAAGTACAACAATTCAGCCTAAAATGGGTGGACAGTTTGCATACGAACATAATGAAAAGCAGTCATGCTTCAAGAAAAACATGGTAATGAATGCATGGGCTACCTGCACAGGCTTTGATCTGAGATATAAGTAAAGGAGGTTTAACAGAATATATGCCGTTAATTCCCAATAAATCTCCTGATATGAAAACCGATAATAAAAAAGCTGAAAAAACATTCAACTTTGAATTGTCTGAACCTAAATACAGCCTAAGCGATCTGATTATTTCGGATAGAATATCAGATGAGCTTGAAACTATCATAAAGGCACAGGAATGCTGGAAAAAAGTTTTTGAAGAATGGAATCTTGGTTCTGTAATGAAGCAAAGAAAAAATCTGTTTGTTAACCTTTATGGCGAACCCGGAACAGGAAAAACAATGGCGGCTCATGCGATTGCAAATCAGCTTGGCAAAAAAATGATATGTGTAAATTATGCTGATATTGAATCAAAATATGTTGGTGAAACAAGTAAAAATTTGACTGCTTTATTTAAGTCTGCCAACGAAAATGATGTAATCATATTTTTTGACGAAGCAGATGCATTACTCAGTAAAAGAGTTACTAATATGAGCAGTTCAACTGATGTAAGCGTAAATCAGACACGTTCAGTACTTCTTACACTACTTAACGGCTACGCAGGAATGGTGATTTTCGCTACAAACTTCATAAGCAACTATGACCCTGCTTTTATGCGTCGTATTCAGTATCATGTGAAATTTGAATTACCTGATGAAAAACTCCGCTGTAAACTCTGGCAAAAGTATATACCTGCAGAAATGCCCTCTGATATAAATTTTATAGATATTTCAAAAAAATATTCAGATATAAGTGGAAGTGACATTTCAAATGCTGTACTCAAAGCAGCACTTAAAGCGGCAAAAAACAATGAAATTGCTGTAAAACACTGTTATTTTGAAGAAGCAGTTTCTGAAATAATTAAGAGTAAAAAAGCCAACAAAAACATTGACAGCAGTGATGTAAAAGTTACCAAAACAGAAATTATTCCCGAATCTGAAGTTCCGAAAGATATTGTCGAACAATCAAAAAATATGTAAAATGGAGGAAAAAAATGATTTTATTTTCTGTACTTGCAACAATAGGTGCCGCAGTCATAATATCTTTGCTTGATAAGTTTTATGATGACATAATTAAATGGCTTAAAGCCGTTTGTGATGTAATTACAAAAAAAGTTGTACAGGGGGT
>JAFQBO010000353.1 GCA_017416665.1 Oscillospiraceae bacterium | reverse complement strand
TGGTGATGATACAAAAGGCAAATCGCCTTACGTTTCACCTGAAAATATCAGCCGTAACAATGGTACACTTACCGTTGCAACAAATGCAACCTTTGAACCGTATGAATACATAGAAAACGGTGAATTTGTCGGTATCGACATGGAAATGGCACAGGCAATCGCCGACATTCTCGGAATGAATCTTCAGATTGAAGACATAGAATTCGACAGCATTATCAACGCTGTACAGTCGGGTAAAGCCGATATAGGCGTTTCGGGAATGACCGTCACCGAAGATCGTCTTAAAAGCATTGATTTTTCAGATTCCTATACAAGTGCAACACAGGTTGTAATCGTAAACAGTGGTAAAAATGCCCAGGGACTCTCCTTTACTGAAAAGCTTCACAACAACTTCATTAAGGACAACCGCTGGAAAAACATCACAAACGGTCTTCTCACAACGCTTGAAATAAGCTTTCTTTCTGTCATAATCGGTATAATACTGGGATTTTTAATTGCCATAGTAAGAAGTACATGCGACAAGCTGGGCAGATTCAAAATTCTCAATACTATTTTAAAGCTGTATCTCACTGTCATCAGAGGTACTCCGACTATGATTCAGCTTCTTATTATCTACTATGTAATTTTTGCCTCAACAAATATAAGCAAGGTACTCGTTGCGGTTATTGCATTCGGTCTGAACTCATCAGCGTACATTGCAGAAATTGTAAGAGCAGGTATCATGTCAATCGACAACGGACAGTTTGAGGCAGGCAGAAGTCTCGGCTTTGACTACAAGCAGACTATGTTCCATTTCATCATACCTCAGGCGTTCAAGAACGTTCTTCCTGCACTCTGCAACGAGTTCATTGTACTTATCAAGGAAACTTCGATTTCAGGTTATATCGGTATCATGGATCTCACAAGAGGCGGTGACTACATCAGAAGCCGTACATATGAGGCATTCCTTCCGCTTATAGCCGTAGCGATTGAATATCTTGTTATTGTCGTACTGCTCACATCAGCCGTATCAAAGCTTGAAAGGAAACTGAAAAAAGATGAAAGATAATGTAATAATAAGCATAAAGGATTTAAAAAAGTCATTCGGCGGTCTGAACGTTCTCAAGGGTGTTACCACCGAAATAAAACGTGGTGAGGTCGTTGTAATTTTAGGGCCGTCAGGGTGTGGTAAATCAACCTTTCTGAGATGTCTTAACCTCCTTGAAATTCCCGACAGCGGTCATATACTCCTTGATGGTACAGACCTCACCGACAAAAAAACAAACATCAATCTGGAACGCCGTAAAATGATGATGGTGTTCCAGCACTTCAACCTCTTTCCGCATCTGTCTATCCTTGAAAACCTCACAGTAGCACCAAGAAAGCTTCGTGGACTTTCAAAAGAGGAAGCTGACAGAAAAGCTATGGAACTGCTTGAAAGAGTACGTCTCTCGGACAAGGCAGGTGCATACCCGAATCAGCTTTCGGGCGGACAGAAACAGCGTGTGGCAATATGCCGTGCCCTTGCCATGGAGCCTGAAGTCATACTCTTTGACGAACCGACCTCCGCTCTCGACCCCGAAATGGTGGGCGAAGTTCTTGAGGTAATGAAACAGCTTGCAGGAAGTGGTATCACAATGATTTGTGTTACTCATGAAATGGGTTTTGCAAAAGAGGTTGCCTCAAGGGTAATATTCCTCGATGAAGGTGTTATCGCTGAGGACAGTACGCCGACAGAAATTTTCTCAAACCCTAAAAATCCACGTCTTAGAGACTTTCTTTCAAAAATTGTATAAGTATGGAATTTTTTAAAAAAATCATTTTCAGAATTCTGTATCCTCATACTGTATTTTTGCTGATTTTCTCACCTGTTGCTGCTATAATGGTAATATATTCACTGGCTTGCGATAATGTAAATCCTGTTATCAGATATTCTTCATATCTGCTTTCAGCCTATGCTCTTACTATTATCTGTATGAGGATGCCACCTGTTTTCAGAAAAATCAAAAAGCTCAGTGAAAACAGCAAATACATCTCTGTTTATAAAAAAAATACTCATCTGAAAACAAAAATTTCCCTTTATGGTACATTTATCATCAATGCCGTATACGCTATTATACAACTGATTTCCGGTTTTTATTTTCACTCAATATGGTTCTGGTCACTCGCCATCTACTATATAATTCTTGCCGTTATGCGTTTTTTTCTTCTGTACGATTTAAAGCAGAACGCTTTCGGTGTAAATCTTGTTTCAGAATACAGGCGTTACAGATTCTGCGGAATTATGCTTGTTCTTATGAATCTTACTCTCGGAACAATAGTGTTCTATATCGTATACCAGAACAGAGGCTTTGAATACCACTATATACACACAATAGCACTTGCCGCATATACCTTTACACTGACTGCATTTGCCATAGTAAACGTCGTAAAGTACCGCAGATACAAAAGTCCTGCAATGTCTGCCGCAAAAATTATAAGTCTTGCATCGGCACTTGTTTCGGTTCTGTCGCTTGAAACATCCATGCTTAATGCGTTCGGAAAAGAAAACTCAGCTTTTTTCCGCAGAATTATGACAGCCTCCACAGGCGGTGCAATATGTATTTTTATACTGATTACCGGAATTTACATGATAATCAGTTCATCTTTAAAGCTTGATAAACTATCAGAAAGGAAAAATCAGAATGGATAATTTAATCAAAACGTTTAAAGAGGGTTGGCTTGACGAAGATCCAAGAATTGTGTGTGCTGTACTGCTTGCGATTGGCGTTTTTGTGACACTGAGTATTCTGCTCGGCAGACGTACTAAAAAAAAGAACAAACTAAAAGACAATGCCATAAAAAATGGTACTGTAATACAGGGCAGACTGACATACCATTACACTGACCGTGATAATAAAGACAATACCCGGTATTACGGACGCTATGCATATACCGTCAATGGTGAGAAAAAAGAGTATTCTGTAAACAGCAATATTCCTCTGCCTGACACGATTGAGCTGTACCCGAAAAACAGTATGGCAACTAAATTTTTCTCCGATTACGACAGAACCACCAACGCCGCAATACCATTAAATGCAATTATTTCGGTTGCTGTACTCATATTCACACTCTGTGTTACAGGTTATTTTTCTTTATAACCTTTTTCTGTATGGTTGATGTACCTCTGATTGCCATTGGCGGGACACCGACAAATATAAATTTAATCATCTGCAAAAAGTTTACACATATTACAATTATCTTGGTATTGATTTTATTTGTGATATATGTTATAATCTTTTTAATAATATTATTCCAGTATTATTAATATCGAAATACGGAGGAAGAAAACAATGAATATTGAAACAAAATGCCTTCACGAAGGCTGGAAGCCACAGCAGGGCGAAGCAAGACAGCTCCCTGTTTATCAGAGTACTACATTCAAATACGATACAAGCGACTACATGGGCAGACTTTTTGACCTTGAAGAAAGCGGTTATTTCTACACAAGACTTCAGAACCCGACAAATGACAGAGTAGCAGAAAAAATATGTGCACTGGAGGGCGGTGCCGCAGCGATGCTGACTTCTTCCGGACAGGCGGCAAACTTCTATGCAATCTTTAATATCTGTGAGGCAGGAGATCACTTCATCGCCTCATCATCAATATATGGCGGAACTTTTAATCTTTTCGGTACAACAATGAAGAAAATGGGCATCGAATGTACTTTTATCGACCAGAATATGCCTGCTGAAGAAATCGAAAAGCTTATCCGTCCTAACACAAAGGCACTTTTCGGTGAAACCATCACAAACCCTACCGTAAATATTTTAGACCTTGAAAAATTTGCTGATATTGCACACAAGGCAGGCATTCCTTTTATTGTTGACAATACTTTTGCCACACCGATTAACTGCCGTCCGTTTGAATGGGGTGCTGATATTGTTACACATTCAACAACCAAGTACATTGACGGTCACGGTATAAGCGTCGGCGGATGCATTGTTGACAGTGGTAATTTCGACTGGTCAAAGTATCCGGACAAGTTCCCGGGTCTTACAACTCCTGATGACTCCTACCACGGTGTAACATACACTGAAAGATTCGGTAAGGGTGCGTACATCACAAAGGCTACTGCACAGCTGATGAGAGATTTAGGTTCAATCCAGTCACCTCAGAACGCCTTCTATATCAACATCGGACTTGAAACACTTCACCTCAGAATGAAGCAGCATTGCGAAAATGCACAGAAAATCGCTGAATTCCTCTCAGCACACGAAAAAGTTGCTTGGGTAAATTATGCAGGTCTTGAAACTGACAAATACCACGACCTCGCTGTGAAGTATTGTCCGAACGGCACCTGCGGTGTTCTTGCATTCGGTATCAAGGGCGGACGTGACAAGTCAATCAAGTTTATGGACAGTCTTGAACTTTGTGCTATTGCAACACACGTTGCTGACAGCAAAACATGTCTCCTTCACCCTGCAAGCCATACACACCGTCAGATGACTGATGAACAGCTTAAAGAAGCAGGTATTGCACCTGACTTAATCAGACTTTCTGTAGGTATCGAAAACGCTGATGACCTTATAAATGACCTTAAACAGGCTTTTGATAAAATCTGATCAAGTGTCCTATGTGGATATATCAGACATAATTTAACGAAGAAAAGGGCGATCAATGATCGCCCTTCAGTCTGTAGAAAAACCTCAAAATTAAAGTTCGTGCCGATTAAATCGACAGACAAACTTGAGTACGACCAAAGTAAGGGGACGCTTTCTCTTGTAAAGCGTCCCCTCTTGAAAAACAGCCCACCGGGCTGTTTTTCAATTCACCCCTCGTAAATACGCCTCCGATGGGG
>JAFQBO010000044.1 GCA_017416665.1 Oscillospiraceae bacterium | reverse complement strand
CGCCATCATTTAATTAGAGTATTGTAAATAAGCTTGTTTCGATGTAAACGGACAGGCTTATTTTTATGGAATAAATAAAAAATAGCTATATTTACAAAAAAAAATTGTGATATGAAGTTTATTTTGTTTCATTATTGATTTGTTTTATGTGACTTTGTAATAAAATTTTCTTTGTGCGTTGATTTAATTGACATTTTTTTGGAAAAATGTTATAATAAGAGATGATTATTAGGTGAATAAGGAGGTGTTCGTTATGGAAACTGTTGAGCAGCTGAAGCAAAAAATTGAAGAACTTGAAAAACAAAATAAAAAATATCAGAGAAAGTTTGCAAGACTACAGAATGATGTTGATATGCTTTCAAAAATTAACGATCAGGCAACATTTCTCGGTAATTATCACGACAAGGAAAAGAAAAAGCAGAATTTTTATAACGATCTGATACTTACACACTCTCCGGATATCTTTATCCTTTTTGATGAGGAATACAATATCCTTCTTTCAACGCATTATCGTGACCAGCCTGTTTACAAAACACTCGCTGATGTTTTCAGGACAACGATGAGTCCTGAAAAAATCAATGAGTATTACTGTCGGTGTGAACATGCTCTCAAAAGCTTTCAGACCGTGAATTTCACTGACTGCATTGTTCTCGATGAGGAAGTCGGGGAACAGGTCTATGATATTAAAGTAACTCCGGTGGACAACAGCATTACAAAAAATACCTGCGGAATAATAGTACTTCGTGAAATCACAGAGGTTGTAAGGGCGAAGGAAAAGGCAGAGCAGGCAAATATGGCGAAAAGTAATTTCCTTGCCAATATGTCTCATGAAATCAGGACGCCTATGAATGCTATTGTCGGAATGACTGATATGGTTATCCGTGAATCTGAAGATCAGAAAATCGTAAAATACGCAAAAGACATCAAATCTGCTGGACATACTCTGCTTTCAATTATCAATGATATTCTTGACCTCTCAAAGATAGAATCCGGAAAAATGGAAATTGTTTCCGATGTATACGAATTCAATGCAGTAGTATGTTATGTTATGAATATGACAAGCAAGAAGGCAAGGGACAAGGGTCTTGAATATTCTGTCCGTGCGTCAAGAAATATTCCGGCGAAATTGTACGGTGATGATAAGCGTGTTAAGCAGATTATGATGAATCTGATAAGCAATGCTATTAAATACACTGAAATCGGACGTATAGCACTGAATGTTGATTTTGATGAAAATAGAAAAATGCTTTTCATTGAGGTTATGGATACGGGTATCGGTATAACTCCTGAAGATCAGGAAAAGCTTTTCAGCAGTTTTCAGCGTCTTGATGAAACTAAAAACCGTAATGTCGAGGGTACCGGTCTCGGACTCAGAATAACAAAGGAACTTGTTGAGCTTATGGGCGGTACTATCAGTTTTGAAAGTGAGTACGGAAAAGGTTCAGTGTTCAGAGTTCACATACCTCAGGAAATTGTTGATGATACGCCTGTAGGTGATTATATTGAGGCTGATGAAGAAGTAATTGAAAAGCCAAAGGCTGTGCCATCATTTACAGCACCTGAGGCAAGTATACTTATAGTAGATGATAATGAACTTAACCTTGAAGTTATTACAGCAATTCTGGAAGATACCAAAATTAAGGTAACAACCGCTCTTTCCGGTGCGGAATGCCTTGAAAAGCTTAAAACAGATAAATTCAATATGATTCTTCTTGATCAGATGATGCCGGGTATGAGCGGTATTGAAACGCTTAATGCTATCCGTGTTGAAAAGTGTGCGGAGGGTGTACCGGTTATCGCTTTTACGGCAGATGCTATTGTCGGTGCAAAAGAATCGTATTTTAAAGCAGGATTTGCAGGTTATCTTTCAAAACCTGTTATTTATGATGAGCTTGAAAAGGTTCTGCTTGAATTTCTGCCTAAACGTCATGTGAAACCTATTGATGAACAGGGTAGTGATGAAAATAAAGAAATACCAAAGGTTGTTGTGGTTGATCCGACAAACGAAAATCATAACAGGCTTAAAATTGCCTTTACAAATAATTTTGAAGCTGTTTTTGTCAGGGACGAAGATGGTGCGAACAGATACCTTGAAATGAACAGTGCAGATTATATAATGAAAAGGAGATGATTGTTTGAAATCATTACAGGCTTTTACTGAGGAAATTGACTTCCTTGATGATGCTGCGGAGGAACTCAGTTCGCAGATTGACAGAAATCAGCTTTTGAAAAATACTTGTGCATTTATCTTTTGCGGTCATGAGGTAAATGTCGATGAACTTACTGAAAATCTGAAAAATAAATTTGATTTTCCGTTTTTCGGCTGTACCGGAATCGGTATGCTGTCTTCAAACGGTTTTTCACAGGAAACTATTACCATGCTCGTTCTTACAGCAGATGACTGTGAATTTGAACTTGGAATGACAGACGAAATAAATACCCCTGATGACCTTTATAAAATTAAAGATAAGTATAATGAGATTTCCTCAAAGCTTTCTGAAAAGGAAAAGATTATTTTTGCATACTCTCCCTGGTGGGAAAATGTCAGCAATGACAATGTTGTGAAAATTCTTGATGAAATTTCAGGCGGAGTACCTGTATTCGGCGGAATTGCCAGTGATGGCTGGACTTTTGATAATACAAGGGTTTTTCTTAATGATACAGTTTCCACAAACAGAGTTGCTCTTATGATGATAAGCGGTAATGTGCGTTCGGTTTTTACTATCGAACATTCAACAACAGGTCTTACAAACTCACATAAAGTTGTTACCAAATCAGAAGGTCCTACTGTTTATACCCTCAATAATGAACCTGCAACCGAATATCTTGAGGAAATGGGGATAATAAGCGAAAAGACAAATGTGCTTACCGATTACCTTGCGAACCCGTTTATTTCAACAATAACAAAAACTGAAGACAACGATGAAATTGATGTTATCAGAGCTTTGGTTACTATTGATCATGAAAATAAAAGCTGTAGTTTTATTGGAAATGTCGAAGAAGGCAGTGAACTTAACATGGTTCTGATAAGTCGTAAGGATATTGAAGGATCTGTCAAGAAAGCTTTTGATGATATTTTTGATATGATTGAAAAAACGCAGGATTATAAATTCAGTACTATTCTTTGTTCCTCATGCGGTGCGAGATACAGTCTTATTGTATCCGATAAAAATACTGAGGGAAAGGCTTATGCTGACAGACTTCCTGAGGGAGTCAATGTTCAGGGATTTTATACTTATGGCGAATTCTGTCCTGCAAAAGGAAAGAAGTCCGGAAAGCTTTATAATGTTATAAGCAATGAATCCCTTTGTATAGTTGCATTTTAATTTATGCCGTTCTTTTGTAGTTTTTCAGAAGAACGGCTTTTTAAAAAGGAGAATTTTATGCTGAAATCTGTTTTATCTGAAAAAACCTGCGGACAATGTCGTAACTGCTGTGTCTTTTACAGCAAAAGCCGTTGGGAAACACCATCAGTGCCGGTTGAAAATGCTGAGAAAATCAGAAGCTTTTTAAAATGTGAAACTGTCGTTGAAGAAAACGGAAATATATGTAAAATACAAAGTGTGGCAAGAAGTGAATTCCCTGATGGTGCTGAAGAATATAAGTGTCCGGCACTTGACGAAAACAGTGGCTGTACACTTCCTGCGGAACTGAAACCGATTGAGTGTAGTATGTGGCCGCTCCGTGTTATGAAAGATGGTTTGGACGTTTATATTACACTGGCTACAGGCTGTCATGCGGTTGATGATGATTTTACCAATGCTGTAAATTTACTTCTGAAAAATGGTCTTTATGAAAAAATTTCAGAAACCGTAAAAAAAGACAGGGCAATAATCAGAGATTACGACAGTTCATATTTGAAACTGATGAAAATAACAGAGGAAAACTAAACAGATGAGCAGTAAACTATATATTTTTAAACAGGGTGACTATAAAAAAACAGGAGATTTCCTGTGGAAAAAAGACAGTATGGCGTGTGAAGACTGTCTGCTGGGAATGTATGTATGGAAAGAACGCTACGGTTTCAGACTCATTCAGACTTCAGACAGCAGTTTTGTATACAGTGAGGCTGATGACACCTTTATGGTGCCTGTGCCGTTTCTTACAAGAGAAGCACTTGGCAAAATGAAACGTATAAGTCCGCAGCCTGTTCTTGTGAGAGTAACCGAAAAACACAAAGAGTTTATCGAACAGAATTTTCGTGGCTTATTCGATTTTGAAGAAGATCCGGGAAGTTTTGACTATATCTATGACATTGAAAAAATGGCAACACTTTCAGGCAAAAAGCTTGCAAAAAAACGTAATCATGTCAACGGTTTCATAAGTACTTATGATGACTGGCATGTGGAACAGCTGTCATTTCACAATCTCCTTAAATGCAGGGATTTTCTGAAATTGTGGTATGCAGACAGACTTGAAAACAGTGGTTCTCACGGGAAGGAAAGTCTGCTGGCTGAAAAAAATTCCCTTTTTAATGTTCTTGAAAATCTTGACGGGATTATGGCTGACGGACTTGTTTT
>JAFQBO010000352.1 GCA_017416665.1 Oscillospiraceae bacterium | reverse complement strand
GATATACTGCATATAGTACAGCGTACCTCCAGGCAGCGGAACGGAGAAAAATATGTTATTAGAAAAGTATTTACCCAGAACAGAATTTGAAAGCTATGAAGATTTTAAAGAAAACTACAAGGTAAATGTGCCTGAAAACTTCAATTTCGGTTATGACGTTGTGGATGAATGGGCAAGACTTGAGCCGGAAAAAATGGCACTTGTATGGTGTAATGATCACGGCGAGGAACATAAGTTTACATTCACTGAAATTTCAAAGCTTTCAAACCGTACTGCAAACTATTTTAAAGCCAAAGGCGTAAAAAAAGGTTCTGTTGTTATGCTTGTTTTACGCAGACGATGGGAATACTGGGTTTGTGCAACGGCACTTCATAAAATTGGTGCAGTTGTAATTCCTGCAACACTCCTGCTGAGTAAAAAAGATATAGTTTACAGAGGTAATGCCGCTGAAATTACTGGTATAGTCTGCATAAATGACGATTATATTGCTGAACAGACCGAACTGGCAGCACCTGAAATTGCGTCACTCAAATTCAAAACAATTGTTGCAGATAAACGTGATGGCTGGGATTTCTTTGAGGACGAAATTGCCAAGTATCCTGATACTTTTGAAAGACCGACAGGTGAAGATGCAAACAAATGGAATGATATAATGCTTGTGTACTTTACTTCCGGTACGACAGGTATGCCAAAAATGGTACAGCATAACTTTGCCCATCCTCTGGGACATATCGTAACCGCAAAATACTGGCAGCAGGTACAGGAAAACAAACTCCATATGAGTGTTTCCGATTCAGGCTGGGCAAAATTCGGCTGGGGTAAAATCTACGGACAGTGGATTTGTGGTGCTACAATTTTTGCATATGATATGGATAAGTTCGTTCCGCTTAATCTGCTGAAAAAGATTACAGAGTACAAGGTTACTACCTTCTGTGCACCTCCGACAATGTTCAGATTCATGTTACAGGAAGATGTTGAAAAGTTTGATCTTTCATGTATAAAGACATGCTGTATTGCGGGTGAACCGCTTAATCCACAGGTTTTCAATGACTGGTACAAGCTTACCGGTTTAAAGCTCCGTGAAGGCTTCGGACAATCCGAAGGTACTGTGCTGATTGCAAATTTCAAGTGGCTTGAACCATCAGCAGGTTCTACGGGCAAGCCTGCACCGCTTTATGATATAAAGGTCATCAACGAAAATGGTGAGGAGTGCAAACCGGGTGAAGAAGGTACTATCATTGTAAATGATGTAAAGTCAAATCCGCCTGTCGGACTTTTTACAGGTTACTATCACAACCCTGAAATGACTGAGGAAATTCTCGGTGGTGCTTATTACGATACCGGTGATGTTGCTGTTGTTGATGAAGACGGTAACTACTGGTTTATGGGCAGAAATGATGATGTAATTAAATGCTCCGGATACCGCATAGGACCTTTTGAAGTAGAAAGTGCTGTACTTGAACATCCGGCAGTTGTCGAATGTGCCATCACCGGTGCTCCTGATCCGATAAGAGGACAGGTAGTAAAAGCAACTGTCGTTCTTGCAAAGGGCTATACACCGAGTGATGAACTCACAAAGGAAATTCAGGAACATGTAAAGCATGTAACAGCGCCTTACAAGTATCCTCGTATCGTTGAATATGTTGAGGAACTTCCTAAGACATTCAGCGGTAAAATCAAACGTAAGGAAATTCATATGAAAGATATGGCTAAGGCTGAAAATAAATAAGAACAAGTTCTAAAAGATAAACCCGGAGGAAATTATGAATGAACGATTGCCTTTTCTTCAGCAAAAGACATCCAGACTTACAGTTTCTCCGGGTGTTTATCTGATGAAAAACAAAGATAACGAGATTATATATATAGGTAAAGCCAAAAATTTAAAGAAACGTGTCACAAGCTATTTCAGAAATAATCCGAATCATACGCCGAAAGTGCATCAGATGGTTGAAAATGTGTATGACTATGACTTTATTGTTACTGACAGCGAATCCGAGGCACTTATTCTTGAATGTAGTCTGATAAAACAGCATAAGCCAAAATACAATATTCTTTTAAAGGACGACAAGGGTTATTTTTATATAAAAATTTCAAAAGGCGTTTATCCGAGAGTTACTTTTGAAAAAAATACACAGTCAAAAGGGGAGTATTTCGGCCCATACATGAGTGCTTTTACGGCAAGTGAGACTGTTGACGAAATAAACAGACTTTTTAAACTGCCGACCTGTAAATATAATTTTGAAAACAAAAAAAAGAATATACGTCCCTGTCTTAATTTTCACATAAATCAGTGTATCGGATTATGTCAGAACGACATAACACCGTCAGAATATGCAGAAATTATTCAGCAGGTGAGAGAATATATAAATAACGGAAGTGAAATTTCAGTGAAGATACTTGAAGAACAGATGCTGAAAGCTTCCGAAAATCTTGATTTTGAAAAAGCAGCAAGAATTCGTGACAGAATAAAGGCAATTTCAAAAGCAGGTGAAAAACAGAAAATTTTTGATGATGATTTAAAGAGTGCTGACTTTGTTGCTTCATCTGTCAGTGCAAACGGAGCATGCATATCCATATTAAAGTACCGCAACGGACGACTTTCAGACAAGCTTATTTTTCCTTTTTCCAAAAATGAGTATGACGAAACACTGACCGAAAGCTTTCTGAGTATGTACTATCTTTCGCATGAAGATGTGCCGAAAAATATTATTGTTGACGAAACTCAGGAAAATGCTGAACTCCTGAAAACAGCTGTTTCCGAAAAATGCGGACACAGTGTCAGATTTACTTTTCCTCAGAAGGGCAATCTTTTAAAATATGTGATGATGTCAAAATCAAATGCTGAGGAGTACTTATCAATCCGTAATGACCGTACCGGAAAGGAAATAGCAGCAGTAGAGGAACTCGGCAAAATTCTTGGACTTCCAAAGCCGCCAGAGTATATAGAGTCGTATGATATTTCCAATTTGTCCTCGTCATCACTTGTGGCCGGCATGATTGTTTTCAGAAACGGTCGTCCTTATAAGAAAGCATATAAACGTTTTTCAATAAAAGATTCACTTATTCAGAACGACTACGCCTGTATGCAGGAAGTTCTTGAAAGACGTTTTAATGAGTATTTCAACGGTTCTGATGAGGGCTTTCGTACAAAACCTGATCTGATACTGCTTGACGGTGGTAAAGGTCATGTTTCCGCAGTAATGAAGGTTATGCGTCATTTTAATCTGGATATTCCTGTTTATGGTCTTGTAAAGGACAATAAACACAGAACCCGTGCAATCGCAACAGACGGCGGTGAAATTTCAGTTTCAAAAAAATCACAGGCATTCATTCTTATGACAAAAATACAGGATGAGGTACACAGATTTGCCATATCCTATATGAAGTCAAAACACACAAAAAAAAGCTTCAGCTTTGAACTTACCAAAGTCAAGGGTATAGGTATAAAAAAAGCACAGAAGCTTATACTGGAATACAAAACAATGGAATCACTCAAAAAAGCATCAGCAGAAGAACTTGCAAAAAAAGCCGGTGTAAACATGGAAACGGCAAATAATTTATACAATTTAATTCAGAGTTTGTAAGAGGTGGAACATATGAGAGTTATTACAGGAATTGCAAAGGGCAGAAGACTTGAAACACTTGAAGGTCTTGATGTACGTCCTACAACAGATAAGGTCAAGGAAGCTATTTTTTCGGCAATTCAGTTTGATTTGTTCGATTCATGTGTTCTTGATCTGTTTGCAGGAACAGGACAGCTTGGTATTGAGGCATTAAGCCGTGGTGCAAGATCAGCTGTATTTACAGACAATTCAAGAAAAGCAGTTGAGGTTATCAAAAGAAATCTGGAAAAAACAGAATTTACCTCAAAATCGACTGTTTTAAATATGAACGGTATCGATTTTGCAAGTACAACCTCAAATAAATTTGATTTTATATTCCTTGATCCACCATATAACAAGGGAATTCTACAGGAAATTTTGCCTATTTTGCCTAATATTCTGGAAGAAAACGGCAAGATAATTTGTGAATATGAAAAAAATCTTGATTTGCCGGAAGAAATTGACGGTTTGATGTTGAAAAATGTACGAAAATATGGTAAAATTAAAATATCAGTGTACTGCAAAGCAGGAAAGGATGAATAAAATTGAGACGTATTGCTGTATGTCCGGGAAGTTTTGATCCGATTACTTTCGGACATCTTGACATAATCAAAAGGGCATCACGCTTATTTGATGAGGTTGTTGTATTAATATCCGTCAATGCTTCAAAAACTCCGAGCTTTACAGAAACTGAAAGAATGATGATGATTCGTGAGAATACACAGGATTTTGGAAACGTTGTAATCGACGTTCTTGACGGACTTCTTGCGGATTATGTTAAAAGAATCGGTGCAGTGGCAATAGTAAAGGGACTGCGTGCTGTGAGTGACTTTGAATATGAATTTCAGATGGCACTTGCAAATAAACAGTTGTATAACGAAGCTGAAACGGTTTTTCTCACAACTTCATCGGAAAATATGTATCTGAGTTCAAGTATGGTTAAGCAGATAGCTTATTTTGGCGGAGATATAAGTCATTTTGTTCCGGAAAATGTTCTTGAATTTATAAGAAAAAGGCTTGTGAGTGAATAAACAGTACTGTTATCGGTTTTAAAACTTTTATTTCAAAAGTTTTTTATAGATTGTAAAAGGAGATTTTTATGAATAATAAGGTTGACGAAATTCTTGACGAGCTTGATGAAGTTCTTGATAAGGCGAGACCATTCCCATTCGGCGGAGGTAAGTATATTGCAGATGTTGAAAGACTCAGAGAACTTGTTAATGATGTTAGACTCAATATGCCGTATGAGATTAAGGAAGCAAGAATAGTTGCATTTGACAGGGATCGTGTTCTTAATGAAGCCAAGGCGAAAGCAGAATCCATTATAAGTCAGGCTGAGAAGAGAGCGGCAGTTATTGCTTCTGAAACAGCAATAGTCAAGGAAGCCAAGAAAATGGCTGTTGATGTACTGAAAAAGGCACAGAATAATGCAAATGAAGTTAAGCGTGCTGCAAATGAGTATGTTGACAATCTGATGAACAACACTGAAAAATTTATGAATTTATCCTTACAGGATGTAAGAAAACAGAAACAGACTATAAGAGAAAACAGAAAATAAAAAGCAGCAGTTTTAAACTGCTGCTTTTTTAGGTAAAAATGAAGATAAAAAGAATTTGACTGTCATTTAATAAAAATAAACCGCCTTGCCGTCATATAGCGAAATAAAACCAAGCTGTTAAGCAAGGTGGGTATCCTCCTGAAAGCCTCACGCTCCCTTCGTCCGCACATGGCGGGAGGTCTGCAATCCTCAGTCAGAGACCGGATTCCCTAAAAGAAAGTGTTGGATTATAAAAACTATACCGACACGAACAAGGCAGAATTAATTTTTCTAAGATTATTATATCACAAAATCAAATAAAAATCAATAGTAAATTTTAGTGGCAACAGTCACAATTTTCATCGTGACATTCATGTTCATCTTCCACATCTTCAAGGATTCTCTGCATGAATATTTCTGCAAGCCTGTCGAGCTCTTCTTCATCGTCAATTGAATCAAGATATTCGTCAGGATCGTTGTCGTCTCTCTTGAGAATTACAAAATAATCCTCTTCGTCACTGCTGTCTTCAAGCTGCTGAGGAATAAGAGCGAAATATGTAGTGTCGCCTTCTTTATATACGTCACAAAGTTCAAATGTCTGTTCATTTCCTTCTTCGTCTTCAAGAGTGAATAAATCAGGTTCAAATTCACGTAATTCTGACATAAAAAACTCCTATCTTTAATAATTCGTGTTTGTAACTAACAAAAATAATTATACTACAAATCAACGCATATGTCAATAGTAATATTGTATAAACAAAATAGATATATTTGTGCATGTTTTTTTGCATAAACTGTTGACTTTTAACAACAGATGTGTTATTATATATACAACAAAAGAAAACTAAATAAAAAGCAAAAACAAATATGTTAATTCATCGCAGAAATAAATCCAGCAAATGTTAATGACATATATTCAGAAAGGTTTATTAGTTTTCTTTAAGCGATGGTGTTTTCGTAAGGCAGAAAATAAAGATTCGGAAAATCTTTTTACGAAAACAAATTTATATCACGAGGAGGTATGTTGCCGGTGGAAACAGTTGATGAGCAGAGTTCACAGACCATGAACGGTGACTTATCTTTCGGAAGTAATTTCAAATGAGAAAAAGGGAATAGTCAGGTACTTTATAAAAGTTACAGAATTCCGGTTAATGAAATAAAGAATCTTTGAAATGAAGGACGAATTGATAAGTTGTACGACTCAGGAGAACGTTGATGCTTCGGACATGGTTTGAAAGTTGGTTCAGGAAATTTTCCTGAAAGTCACGACTTAAAGTCTTTACATATATATCAAGGATAAATGAAACATGAAAAGGTGGTACCGGTGCAGTAATTTATTGACTTTAATATATGAATCTTATAAATCTGATATAAAGCTCAGGTGATGCTAATGAAATTGAGGAACAATATCAAAAAATAAGAGAAGGGACGTGGCTCCGCCAGAATAATAAGATAAAATTTCATAACTAAAAATTAAATAACAGGGTGGTTACGATGTACTAATTATTTTAGGTTATATTTAACCTCCGGTATTGAATATAAAAAACACAGAGAGAGCATTTAAAATGTTCTCTCTTTTTTATTTTTCAAAAAAGCTTGCAAAAATTTTCGTAATGTGTTATTATTAAAGAGTTTGGATAACTTGAGAAAGGTAAGGGTACTATGGCAAAAAAACAAAAAGATTATGGTAATGAAAGTATTACCATGCTGAAAGGACCGGATAAGGTCAGAAAACGTCCCGGAGTTATTTTTGGTTCAGATGGTCTTGACGGCTGTGAACATTCGGTTTTTGAAGTCATTTCAAACTCAATTGACGAAGCACGTTCGGGATATGGTGAAAAAATAATCATAACAAAATATAATGACAATGTAATAGAGGTTGAAGACTTCGGACGTGGTTGTCCGGTTGACTACAACAATTCAGAAGAACGCTTTAACTGGGAGCTTGTTTACTGTGAGCTTTATGCCGGTGGTAAATATGACAATTCTTCGGATATGTATGAATACTCACTTGGTCTTAACGGACTTGGTTTGTGTGCAACTCAGTTTTCATCGGAATTTATGGACGTCGAAATTATAAGAGACGGCTATAAGTATAACCTTCACTTTGAAAAAGGTGAGAATGTCGGCGGACTTCAGAAAGAAAAAACAAGTATAAAACAGACAGGTACAAAAACAAAATGGAAACCCGATCTTGAAGTATTTACTGATATTGGCGTTAGAGATGAGTATTTCCGTGATATTTTAAAGCGTCAGGCTGTTGTAAATCCTAATCTTCTTTTTATTTACCGTTTACAGCGTGAGGACGGAAGTTTTGAAGAAACTGAATTTATTTACGAAAACGGTATTTCCGACTACGTTGCTGAAATAGCCGGAGAAAATAACCTTACATCAATTCAGACATGGAGTGCTGAAAGAGTCGGTTCAGACAGAGAAGACAAACCTGAATACAAAGTTAAAATGTCATTTGCGGTTACCTTTTCAAATAAAGTAAAACAGCTTGAATATTATCACAACTCAAGCTTTCTTGAACACGGTGGTTCGCCGGAAAGAGCAGTAAAACAGGCGTTTGTTTCTCAGATTGATGCTTACCTTAAAAACAATAACAAATATCTGAAAAATGAAAACAAGATAACTTTTGCAGATGTTGAGGACTGTCTTATTCTGGTTTCTTCATCATTCTCTACTCAGACTTCATACGAAAACCAGACAAAAAAAGCTATTACAAACAAGTTTATCTATGAGGCAATGACAGAATTCCTGAAGCATCAGCTTGAAGTTTACTTTATAGAAAATCCTGACGAAGTTCTGAAAATTGCAGAACAGGTAATGGTAAACAAACGAAGTCGTGAAAATGCTGAAAAAACACGTCTTAATCTGAAGAAAAAGCTTGCAGGTACTATTGACCTTTCGAATATGGTAAAGAAGTTTGTTGACTGCCGTACCAAAGACGTTACAAGACGTGAACTTTATATAGTGGAAGGTGATTCGGCTCTCGGTGCTGTAAAGCTTGCAAGAGAAGCCGAATTCCAGGCTGTAATTCCTATCAGAGGTAAAATACTGAACTGTCTCAAAGCTGACTATGTAAAGATTTTTAAGAATGAAATCATCACTGATATTATGAAGGTACTTGGCTGTGGAGTTGAAGTTTCAACAAAAGCCAACAAGGAACTTTCAACATTCAATATCGAAAATTTAAAATGGAATAAAATCGTAATCTGTACCGATGCCGATGTTGACGGCTTCCAGATCAGAACACTTGTTCTTACAATGCTTTATCGTCTTACACCTACTCTTATTCAGGAAGGCTATGTTTATATTGCCGAATCACCACTTTTTGAAATAAATACCAAAGACAAAACGTATTTTGCGTATAACGAAAAAGAAAAATCCGATATTTTAAAGATTATAGGTCAGAAGAAATTCACACTCCAGCGTTCAAAGGGACTTGGTGAAAACGAACCTGAAATGATGTCGCTCACTACTATGAATCCGGCAACAAGACGTCTTATCAAGGTCTCACCGTCTGACATTGAGGCAACAACTCAGATTTTTGACATGCTGCTTGGTGACAATCTTCAGGAAAGAAAAGATTATATTGCAGAATACGGCAGTGATTATCTTGAAATGGCTGATATTTCATAAAAGGAGGCAAAATTCAAATGGCAAAAAAATCCGATAAGGACAAAAAGAAAACTATTAAGAAAAATGAACCTGATGCATATATAGAGAATGCCGGCATTGTTATTGATGAAAAAATTACAGATACCCTTATAAAAAACTATATGCCGTATGCCATAAGTGTTATTGTTTCAAGAGCATTGCCTGAAATTGATGGTTTCAAGCCTTCGCACCGAAAGCTCCTTTACACAATGTACAAGCAGGGACTTCTCACGGGTAAGCGTACAAAGTCCGCAAACGTTGTTGGTGAAACCATGAAACTCAATCCTCACGGTGATGGTGCAATCTATGAAACTATGGTTCGTCTTTCACGAGGAAACGGAACACTTCTTCATCCGTTTGTTGACTCAAAAGGTAACTTCGGTAAGCAGTATTCAAGAGATATGGCATATGCTGCATCACGATATACAGAAGTAAAGCTTGATCCTATCTGTAATGAACTTTTCAGAGAAATCGACAAGGACGCCGTGGATTTTGTACCTAACTACGATAACTCCACTACCGAACCGACTCTTTTTCCTGTAACATTTCCGACTGTACTTGTAAATGCAAACATGGGTATTGCAGTTTCAATGGCAAGTAACGTGTGTTCATTTAATCTTGCCGAAGTTTGTGAAACTTGTATTGCACTTATTAAAAATCCTGATCATGACATCATAAGTACACTTAAAGGCCCAGATTTTCCGGGTGGCGGATATATGCTGTATGATGAGGAAGAAATGAAGGAAATTCTTTCTACAGGCAGAGGTTCTGTCAAACTCCGTTCAAAATACAACTACGATAAATCGGCAAACTGTATTGAAATCACACAGATTCCGTACAGCACCACAATAGAAGCAATTATTGAAAAAATTATCGAACTTGTTAAAACAGGAAAAATCCGTGAAATTTCGTATATCCGTGACGAGACTGATTTAAACGGTCTGAAAATTGCAATCGACCTCAAAAGAGGTACAGATCCTGAAAAACTGATGAATAAGCTTTTCAAGCTTACACCGCTTCAGGACAGTTTTGCATGTAACTTCAATATCCTAATCAATGGTTCACCACGAGTAATGGGCGTAAGAGAAATACTGAACGAATGGATAAGCTTCAGAGAAAACTGCGTAAAGCGTCGTCTGACTTATGAACTCAAAAAGATGACAGACAAGCTTCACCTTTTAAAAGGTCTCGGCAAAATTCTCCTCGATATTGACAAAGCGATAAAAATTGTCCGTGAAACCGAGGAGGAGAGTGAAGTTGTTTCAAATCGTATAAT
>JAFQBO010000351.1 GCA_017416665.1 Oscillospiraceae bacterium | reverse complement strand
TGCCTGCATTTACAATAATGATGACATTTCCGTCTCCCCAGAGATTTTCACCCTTGTAAAAATTCTTCTTTCCTTCTACAAATTTTCCTGTTTTAGCGTCTGTGAGATATACCCCTTTCTCATTGCTCCATTTACCGTCTGTTGCATAATAATGTTCACCCTCAGGTGCAAAAATTTCTGCGAGAACTTTTACAACATCACTTGAACCGCCCGAATTGTTACGCATATCAAGGACAATATTTTCTACGCCTTTTTCACGATATTCATTGAGCTTTTCGATGATACCGTTTTTCATTTTTGAAAAATCACCTGTGTTACCGGACTCCGAATCAAAGTTCATCATTTTTATACGCAGACAAGCTGTTTTTTCGTCAATATCTGCCCACATAAGATGCCCTGTTTCTACACCACCGTCTAAAATTTCAATGGTTTTCTGTACACGTTCGCTGTAGTTTCCGAGTTTCTTTAATGTTGCCTCTTTTTCGTTACCGTTTTCGTCAATGTATGAAACTGTCACAGTATCTCCGCCGACACCTGCCGCATAAAGTGCAAGATAAAAAGCTTCGTTTTCACTGTCAGCAAAGCTTGCTGTCTTAAAACTTTCAGACTTCCGTGCAACTTCAAGAGGGTCTGCTGTGTCCCATTTTGTAATGACTGTACCTGTTTTTATTCCGTATTCTGAAAGCCTCTCATCAACATTTACCGCAACATTTTTTCCGTTATCAAGAGTTACCAGCGAAAGTCCGTAGTCGTTACCGTAAATGCGGTTTGCCACTTCTTTAAGCTCTGTATCAGATGCAGCAAAACCAACATGACCGTCATGAAATTCTGCACAGAATTTCTGCCAGGCTATATAGTTTGCGATTTTGTCATTTTCCTTATCTGCCTCTTTAAACATCGGAAGATACTCATCATAAAGCCCGTCCCAGTCAATACCCTTGTGTTCTGCCAGAACATAGTGTTCTTTCATACAGTCAAAACCATTTTTAAAGTCTTTAACATAGTTCACTGTACGATAACCCTTGTTAAGAAGACATATCGGAAGGGCTACAGCTACGAGAACTGCCGAAAATATTGATGAAAACTTACGATTTTTTTCTTTTTCATTTAAAAATCCTGCAATCAGGATCAAAGAACCGATATATGCAGGCATAAGTGAAATTTCAAAACCACTGCACACAATAAATCCAAGACTTATTACCATCGGCATTATATATAGGATACGCCACTGACTGCTTATAGCCTTTACAGCGTAACTAGCAAGAAAATAAAGACCGACAGAACACGCAAAACTTATAACAATAAGCAATATATCAACTAACTTCATTTTTCACCCTCATTTCTCAGTTAAGATCATCTGTATGGAAAAATACATATCCAAGGTACAGAAATATAACACTTACAACAAGAGATACAATTATCGTTCCTGAGATCTGCCCTGCTGAAAGTGAGGCATCATATATATAATTTTCATTGCCTTCCAGACCGTAAGTAGACCAGCTGTCAAACATACAGAGCATATTTATATTTGTCAAACCAAGAAACAGACTCTTTCCCTCTTTAAAAAAGACTGCTCCTATTCCACTGAGAATAAAAGCTCCATAGCCTACAGCCATCAGAATATATGCATTTTTAACAACAAAAGAAATAAATATAGCTGTGCAGAATATTCTTATTATCGGAAAAATAAGAAGCGTATAACGTAAAAGTGTCTGTCCCATATCAAGTTGATTTCCCCAGCCATGCATTGCAGTATTTACGATAATCGGTGCAGAAATAATTATAATAAAACAAATCACACCTACTGCAAGAC
>JAFQBO010000350.1 GCA_017416665.1 Oscillospiraceae bacterium | reverse complement strand
TTGTTACCGTGACGACCTGCCATCTTATCGCCGACAGAAATCTTTCTCTTCTGTGCAAGGTAGCAACGAACGACCTTGTTTACACCGGGCTTGAGCTCGTCACGGCTGTTCTCACGGGTAAATACCTTAACGTCAACAACGATACCGCTTTCGCCGTGAGGAACTCTCAGAGAAGTATCTCTTACCTCACGAGCCTTCTCGCCGAAAATAGCTCTGAGGAGTCTTTCTTCGGCTGTAAGTTCAGTTTCACCCTTAGGAGTTACCTTACCTACGAGAATATCGCCTGCATGTACTTCCGCACCGATTCTGATGATACCGTTTTCATCAAGATCCTTGAGTGCATCTTCACCGACATTCGGAATATCTCTTGTAATTTCTTCAGGTCCGAGCTTTGTATCACGGCATTCGATTTCGTATTCTTCGATATGAATAGAAGTGTAGACATCGTTTTTAACGAGGTTTTCGTTAAGGAGTACGGCGTCTTCGTAGTTGTAACCTTCCCATGTCATGAAGCCGATAAGAGCGTTCTTACCGAGTGAGATTTCGCCGTCTGCCGTAGCAGGACCGTCAGCGAGAACCTGACCCTTTGTAACTCTTTCGCCCACATCAACGATAGGTCTCTGATTTATACATGTTCCCTGGTTGGAACGCTTGAATTTTGTAAGAACATATCTCATTTCCATGCCGAGGTCATCTTTTACGATAATTTCATCGGCACTTACTGATTTAACTGTACCTGTTGTTTTTGAAATGATACAAACGCCTGAGTCAACAGCCGCCTTGTATTCCATACCTGTACCGACAAACGGTCTTTCCGTTTTAAGGAGAGGCACAGCCTGTCTCTGCATGTTCGCACCCATGAGAGCACGGTTTGCGTCATCGTTTTCGAGGAACGGAATCATAGCTGTAGCAACCGAAACAACCATCTTTGGTGAAACGTCCATGTAATCAATGAGTTCACGGTTACACTCAAGAATCTGTTCACGGTATCTTGCATTAACCTTAGGTCTTGCGAGCTTGCCTTCTTCTGTAAGCGGTTCATTTGCCTGTGCCACAATAAAGTTGTCTTCGACATCAGCTGTCATGTAAACAACTTCATCTGTTACAACGCCTGTTTCCTTATCAACTCTTCTGTAAGGAGCTTCAATAAAGCCGTATTCATTAATTCTTGCGAAAGTAGCGAGATATGAGATAAGACCGATGTTAGGACCTTCAGGAGTTTCGATAGGACACATTCTTCCGTAGTGGCTGTAGTGTACGTCACGAACTTCGAATCCGGCTCTGTCTCGTGAAAGACCACCAGGACCCAGAGCTGAAAGACGTCTTTTATGAGTAAGTTCTGCAAGCGGGTTATTCTGATCCATGAACTGTGAAAGTGGTGATGAACCGAAGAATTCCTTGATTGCAGCTGTAATAGGTCTGATATTTACGAGTGCCTGAGGAGTAAGAGTTTCCATATCCTGTGACTGGAGGTTCATTCTTTCCCTTACAACTCTTTCCATTCTTGCAAAACCGATTCTGAACTGGTTCTGAAGAAGTTCACCCACTGAACGGATACGTCTGTTTCCGAGATGGTCAATATCGTCAACGAGACCAACACCTTCACAGAGGTTGAGGTAATGGCTGATTGTTGCATAAATGTCATCAAGAATAATATGCTTCGGAACAAGCTCATCAACTCTCTTCTTGACAGCTTCTTCGATTTCCTCAGCGTCTGCTGAAGTTTCGAGAATTTCCTTGAGCACCTTGAAGTGAACCTTTTCATTGATGCCGTATTTTGAGACATCAAAAGGAACGTATTCAGAAATGTCAACCATACCGTTACCGATAACCTTGACTTCCTTCTTTACCATTCTTGTGGCATTTTCGCCTGTATCTGTCACGAAATATTCCTTTACTTCAACTGTAAGGAATACTTCCGATACACCTGCCTGTTCGATTGCAAGTGCCTGTTCATATGTGAGCTTGTCACCTTCGTCCGCCATAATTTCACCTGTAAGCGGATTGATAACAGGTCTTGAGAGGATATGACCTGAAATTCTTGTTGCAACGCCAAGCTTCTTGTTGAACTTGTAACGTCCGAAGCGTGCAAGATCGTATCTCTTTGCGTCAAAGAACAGATTATTGAGATGTGAGATAGCACTTTCAACCGTCGGCGGTTCGCCCGGTCTGAGCTTTTTATAAACATCAATAAGAGCGTCGGAATTATTCTTTGTTCCGTCCTTCTGAAGGATAGTCTGTGCAAGTCTTTCGTCTCTGCCGAAGAGTTCAAAAATTTCCTCATCTGAGCTTACACCGATTGCTCTGATAAAAGTAGTAAGCGGAATTTTTCTGTTCTTGTCGATTCTTACATAAACAACATCGCTTGAATCCATTTCATATTCAAGCCATGCACCTCTGTTAGGGATAACGGTGGATTTAAAAAGATCCTTACCTGTCTTATCCTTTTCAAATGAATAATAAACACCCGGTGAACGAACGAGCTGAGAAACGATAACACGTTCTGCACCGTTTATGATGAAAGTACCGCTGTCAGTCATGAGTGGGAAATCACCCATGAAAATTTCACTTTCCTTTACGTCACCTGTTTCCTTGTTCCAGAGAGTTGCCGTAACACGGAGCGGAGCTGCATAAGTTACGTCTCTGTCCTTACATTCAGCGATTGTGTATTTCGGTGTATCATCAATTTTGTAATCAACAAAATTAAGAACAAGATTACCGTTGTAGTCGGTAATTGCCGAAACATCACGGAATACCTCTTTAAGACCTTCATCCTTGAACCACTGATAGGAATTTTTCTGCACCTCGATAAGATTCGGAATTTCGAGAGCCTCATCAATCTTGCTGAAACTCATTCTGACATTCTTTCCGAGCTGCGTTGGCTTTACATTCACCATAGGCGGAACCTCCTTGTTTTTCTGCGGCATCTGAGTGCCGTTGTCGGCTCAGTGATGTAAATTATCCAAAAATTTTTTCAGATATACTTGACAGAACAAAATATTTGTGATATACTTTTCTGTTAAAATCTCCACATCAGAGCCATACTGATACATTATATTATTATACAACATAACTTTAAATTTGTCAAGTATATCACAACCTAAAAATACACATAATTTACATCTGATATTTTATACATTCTGCACATAAATCAACTTATATTTATGTGCGTATTTTGTTTTATTTAGAATTTCTTATGCAATATTGGCAAAATATCATATAAAATTTATAACTTCTACTTGATTTTAGCATAAAAAAGTTATATAATGTATATGTGTACATTTTTTACAATTCCTCATGAAAGGATGAAATATAATTTATGGAACTAATCAGACAAAATGAAGCAAGTGCCAACAAAGCATCTGCAAAAGTCATGATAATAACAATTATTGTTTTTACAGCCATATATATCATGAATCTCGCCGGAATATTCGTCGTGCCGTTCTGGGCAATGACAATAGCATACATAGTATGTTCAATCATTCTGTTTTTACCGACACTGCTTGTAAATATTCTCAAACGAAACGATCGCTGGATAAAATATGTCATTGTTTTATGTGCCGTACTTTTTACCGTAATATCCGTTTCAATACTCTCATATCACACAATCACGATATACATATATCCGATAGCCATTGCAAGTCTCTACTTCTCGGGAAGGCTTAATAATTATGCAACAGTTCTGACCATTGCAGGCGTATCTGTCGGACAGGTATTCTCTCATTATCTCCGTGCTGTTCCTGACAAAAACTTCCCTCTCCTTGAAAATCTGATAATTTTCTCTGTTATCCCTCGTGCCCTTACGCTTTTTGCTGTTTCAGCTATTTTCACGATGCTCAGTAAGCGTACGGCCACAACAATGAACAATCTTAGAGCGGCGTATGAAAAAACCCGTGAAACCGATGCACTCAGACATGAAAAAATTCTTGCAGAAAACGCAAACCGTGCCAAGAGTGATTTTCTTGCGAATATGTCACATGAAATCAGAACACCTATCAATGCCATAATCGGTATGAACGAAATGATTCTCCGTGAATGTGAAGATAAAAACCTGCTTGAATACGCTGCAAATATCAATGCCGCAAGCCGTACATTGTTATCAACAGTAAACGATATTCTTGACTTTTCAAAAATCGAATCGGGCAAAATGGAAATTATTCCCGCCGAATACAATCTCGGACGTATTCTCAACGACGTCATTACAATGATTGATGTAAAAGCAAGACAGAAAAATCTTTCATTCAATGTTATTGTAGACAAAAACATTCCTGAAAAGCTTGTCGGTGATGAGATAAGAATTAAGCAAATCCTCATAAATCTTCTTAATAACGCTGTCAAGTATACACCAAACGGTTTTATTGAACTTGAAATCAAATCAAGTAAAAACAGCGACGATGAAATTATCCTCGAAGCGGCAATAAAAGATTCGGGCATAGGAATTGAAAAGGAAAATCTTTCTTCACTGTTTGTCGGATTCCAGCGTTTTGACCTCAACAAAAACAGAAATATTGAGGGTACAGGACTCGGACTTGCAATCACACACAATATTGTAACCATGATGAACGGACACATTGAGGTAGACAGCGTTTACGGTGAAGGTTCAGTCTTTACAATATTTGTTCCTCAGAAGGTTGCCGGAAAGGACACAATCGGCGACTTTGCAAAAAAATACAGAAAAGCATCAAAAGTCGAACATAAATACAACGTACTCTTTACAGCTCCTGAAGCTGAAATTCTCATTGTTGATGATAACTCAATGAACCTTATGGTTATCACAAATCTGCTTAAAAAGACGCTTATAAAGGTAACTACATGCATGAGTGGTTTTGAGGCACTTGAAATTATGGAAACAAAAAAATTCGATGTTGTTTTCCTTGACCATATGATGCCTGAAATGGACGGTATTGAAACACTCAAACGTGTAAAGGAAATTTCCGGACATATCAATATCAACACTCCATTCGTTGCCCTTACAGCCAATGCAATAGCAGGCGTTAAGGACATGTACCTTGCCGAGGGCTTCAACGACTATCTCAGTAAGCCTGTTGATGCAGTTCAGCTTGAAGAAATGCTTGCTCAGTACATACCAAAAGAAAAGCTGTCATGCTGTGAAAGCATAACAGACATTGAAGCTGAACCGGTTGAAGAACAGCCGGCTGATGCGGAAGAAATACAACAGGAAGCACCATCAGAAGAATGTGAAGATCTTCCGGCATTTGAAGAACTTATCAATCGTGAAACCGGAATCACAAACTGTGGCGGTATGGAAAAGCTGTATAACAAGATCCTGAAAATGTTCGTAGCTATGTATGACGAAAAGCACGTTGAAATCAATAAAAATCTTTTAGAAGAAGACTGGCAGAATTACGTTATAAACGTTCACGCACTCAAGTCAAATGCCTATAATATCGGTTGTAAAAAATTGGGTGATATGTGCCTTGCACTTGAACTTGCATCAAAAAATGTCGTTGCTAACAAAAATAAGGAACAGGAACTTGAGTTTATCCATAATAACCATGATGATGCCATGAAAATGTTTGGTATTGTAAAACAGATAATTGAAAAGAATATTTAAAACTAAAGGAGCTGTGAAAACAGCTCCTTTCAGACTGTAGAAAAAGTCATTATTTCAAAAAATCTGATAAATTCATTGTATAATGTAGGGGCTGATGCCCACATCAGCCCGTTAATTACGTTGTTTGTTTGCGGGTCGATGTAGGCATCGACCCCTACAAAAATTTTTTTTCTGTTTATTTTTAGGTTTTTCAACAAACTGAAAGGAGCTGTTTTCACAGCTCCTTTCAGTTAGTTTATCTCAAAATTAATATCGCCCTTGACTTCCATCTTACAAGGTTCCTTATCATCAGACTTTGAATCATT
>JAFQBO010000349.1 GCA_017416665.1 Oscillospiraceae bacterium | reverse complement strand
TGACCGAAACTTTTAGTTTTTAATACACCTTTTAAAGACTTTTTCATCATACTATAAAAATGCAGAATTTAAATTGAGTTTTTCAAAAAATAAGTTGCAAAAGCTGTAAGTTTGTGATATAATGTAATTTAGCAATTTGTATTTAGGAGAAGAAAATATGTTTAGAATAGTGCAGAAACGTGTTTTGAACCCTTCTGTAACTCTGCTGGAAATAGAAGCTCCGTTTATTGCAAAAAAAGCAAAAGCAGGTCAGTTTATTATTTTCAGAATAGACGAAAAGGGCGAACGTGTTCCGCTTACCATCGCCGACTATAACCGTGAAAATGGTACAATTACAATTATTTTCCAGATCGTCGGCAGAACAACTCAGCAGTTGTCAGAACTTAACGAAGGCGACAGCATTCTTGATGTTGCAGGCCCTCTCGGTATGCCTACAGAAATCGGCGGAAACGTAAAAAAAGTATGTGTAATCGGTGGCGGCGTAGGCTGTGCCATTGCTTACCCTCAGGCAAAGGAGCTTTCGGAAAACGGCATAAGCGTTGACGTTATTGCCGGTTTCAGAAACAAGGATATTGTCATACTGGAAGATGAATTCAAAAATCACAGTGACAATCTTATCATCTGTACCGACGATGGCAGCTATGGCAAAAAAGGTTTTGTCACTGATGCGTTGAAGGAACAGATTGAAAATGGTGCAGTATATGATGCTGTTATCGCAATCGGTCCTGTTCCAATGATGAAGTTTGTTTGCGACGTAACAAAACCGTACAACATAAAAACCATCGTTTCACTCAACCCTATCATGATTGATGGTACGGGTATGTGCGGTGGCTGTCGTGTAACAGTCGGCGGACAGATCAAGTACGCATGTGTTGACGGTCCGGATTTTGACGGTCATGAGGTTGATTTTGACGAGCTTATGAAACGCAATTCAACCTACCGTGAATACGAACACAACTGCCGTATGCTCGGCAGTGCCGAAAAATTATAAGAGGAATTGACAAAATGGCAAATATGAAACCTGATAAGGTAACTATGCCCGAACAGGATCCTAAAGTAAGGGCAGGAAACTTTGACGAAGTAACTCTCGGATATACAAAGGAAATGGCTATGGAGGAGGCATCACGCTGTCTCAACTGCAAAAACAAGCCATGCGTTGCAGGCTGTCCTGTAAACGTTAAAATCCCTGAGTTTATCGCTGAAGTTGCCAACGGAAACTTTGAAAAGGCATATGAAATAATTACTTCAACAAATTCACTTCCTGCTGTGTGCGGAAGAGTGTGTCCTCAGGAAAGACAGTGCGAGGGCAAATGTGTAAGAGGCATAAAGGGTGAGCCTGTTGGAATAGGCAGACTTGAAAGATTTGTTGCCGATTACATGATAGAAAAAGGTACGGCAAACGTTGTAAAACCTGAATCAAACGGTCACAAGGTTGCTGTTGTAGGTGCAGGACCTGCAGGTCTTACCTGTGCAGGCGATCTTGCAAAGCTCGGATACAGTGTTACTGTATTTGAAGCATTCCACACAGCCGGTGGTGTACTTATGTACGGCATTCCTGAATTCCGTCTTCCAAAAGCCATCGTGCAGAAGGAAATTCAGAAGCTCCGTGACCTTGGCGTTGAAATCATGCAGGACATGGTAATCGGTAAGGTTTTATCGGTTGACGAAATCATGGATATGGGCTTTGAGGCTGTGTTCATCGGTTCGGGTGCAGGACTCCCGAGATTTATGGGTATTGAAGGCGAATCGCTTATCGGCGTATGTTCAGCAAACGAATACCTCACACGAATCAATCTCATGAAGGGCTATCTCGAAGACTACGCAACACCTGTCATCACATCGAAATCAGTGGCAGTAGTCGGCGGCGGTAACGTTGCCATGGATGCCGCAAGAAGTGCTCTGAGAATGGGTGCGGACAACGTTTACATTGTTTACAGACGTTCCGAGGCGGAAATGCCTGCACGAAAAGAAGAAGTTGAACATGCAAAGGAAGAAGGCGTACAGTTCCTGACACTTAACAATCCGGTTAAAATCAATGCTGATGAAAACGGCCGTGTATGCTCGATGGAATGTGTCAGAATGGAACTGGGCGAACCTGATCAGAGTGGCAGACGTTCACCTGTCGTGGTAGAAAACTCAAACTATGATTTATCTGTTGACACTGTAATCATGGCGATCGGTACTTCACCAAATCCGCTTATCAGAACCACAACAGATGGTCTTGAGGCAAATAACCGTGGCTGTCTTGTGGTAAACGAAGATATGCTCACAACGAAAGAAGCCGTTTATGCAGGCGGTGATGCTGTAACAGGTGCTGCAACTGTAATCCTCGCTATGGGTGCAGGAAAAACTGCTGCAAAATCCATTGATGAATACATAAAGCAGAAATAATCTGCTTTTATATAGTATCGGAACGGAAAAAGACAATGCTTACTAAAGCCGCAGTAAAACAGTGTAGCCGTCCCGTAAAATCCAGCGGCACAGACAGGAGATTTTTTTATGATACAGAATTTATTGTTCATGGCAGACTCTGCCGCAAAGCCAAGTACTACTATGTCAATGATTACAACATTCGCACCGCTTGTGATTATTGTTATCATTTTCTACTTCCTGCTTATCAGACCTCAGAAAAAGAAGGATAATGAAGCAAAGGCAATGCGTGAAAATATTCAGATTGGCGACGAAATCATGACAATCGGCGGTATTGTAGGACTTGTTGTAAAAAAGACTGAAGATACAGTTGTCATCGAAACTGGCGGCGACAAGAGTAAGCTTCGCATAAAGATATGGGCTATCCAGGAAAACATCACTCTTACTGAAAAGGCAAATGCTGCAAAGGCTGCACAGCAGGCACAGCGTATGGAAATGCTCAGACAGAAAAAAGAAGATAAGAAGAAATAATTAAACTCAGGACGCTTTTTATCGGAGCGTATGAAGATTGTAGAAATGTCTAAAATTCAATTTACGTGCCGATTAAATCGGCAGGCAAACTTGAGTACGACCAAAGTAAGGGGACGCTTTCTCTTGCAAAGCGTCCCCTCTTGAAAAACAGCCCACTGGGCTGTTTTGTCAATTCA
>JAFQBO010000348.1 GCA_017416665.1 Oscillospiraceae bacterium | reverse complement strand
CCTGAGCCACCACCAAAAAGTTCCTTTTCGGTTTTGGCCGGAAGATCTGAGCCACCCGATGCAAAGCCGAATGACACCTTTGAAATCGGAATAATGGTTGTACCGTCAAGAAGGTTTATCGGCTCCCCTACTATAGTGTTGACATCAACCATTTCCTTGAGCTTGTCCATGGTGATTCCCATTATGTTTCCGATTGTGTGATTGTCTTTCATAATAATCTCCATTCTGCTTTCTTTTTTTCGGAAAGCTGTAAAATTTAGAGCGTGTTCACAGTCTGCTGACTGTATTTTCTTTTTGTTTTTATAGTATTTACCATAAATCTGAAAATAAAAGCAACTACAATCATAATTGCTGCCGCAGGCGTAAGTCGTACATTAAAGCTTATCCTGTAAACAGATTCAGGCTGATTGTACACACATTTTATATTTATGCTTTTCTTTTTAAGCTTTACAAACTGTCCTGAATAGCTAAGTATGTTATATACTAAAATGTTTGTTTTTCCGAATTTGACAGCACAATCACATGCATCCAAATCTGAAATCTGTATATCAACATAAATATCTTTTATTTTTATGTGTTTTGTAATGCGTCGGAATGCCCGTCCACCTGTCGAAGCAGTACTTTTTATAAATTCAAGTTTTCCTTCAAATGAATCCGGAAGAAGTTTATCCTTCTTTTTCTCTTTATTTTTTTCAGAGAACTTGTCTTTTGTTTTTTCAGAACTTTTTTTCTTTTTTTCTTTTTTGGTCTTTTTTTGAGACTTTTGATTTTTTTTGTCTTTGCCGACAAGCACTTTTTTTATAAAAAGATATTTCAAAACAACATCCGTCTTATTATCAAGATAACTTACATAAACCTTTATCGGAGAAAAAAGTATAATCAAAAATATGATTAATATTATGCCTAAAATAATCAGGAACATATTTTCTCCTTTCAGTTTTATTCTATATTATTATTGTCTGTTTCTTCCTCAAATAAACTTCCCTGATTGTTTTCGTCCTCTCTTACCAGTGGCGGAAGATCATCAAGTGAAGAAAGTCCGAAACAACGCAGAAAATTTTCATTCGTTTTATATGAAATAGGACGTCCCGGAACATTAAGTCTGCTGTCTTCATCGAGCAGACCTTTTTCCACAAGACTGTTTATTACAGATGAACTGTCTATTCCTCTTACACTCTCCACAAACGCCTTTGTAACAGGCTGATTGTATGCAATTATTGTAAGAGCCTCCATTGCGGCATTTGAAAGAGGTGTCTGTTTTTTTGATTCCATTGCCGCCTTTATGTAATCAGCATATTCCTTTCGTGTACACATCTGATATTTATTTTCTATATGAATAATAGTGAGCGCACTCATGTTACTATCATATCTGTCGTTTAAAATTCTTATTATTTTCTCAACATCGGTTGTCTCTGTTTGAGTTGATTCCGCAATACGCTTTTCGTCAACAGCGTCTCCCGAAGCAAAAAGTATTGCCTCAACAGCTGCTGTTTTTTCATTCAACAGCATTCATTTCACCTTTTTTCTTAAAATAAACCCTTGTACTGTCATCACTTATCATAATTCTCCCTGCTTTGGTGAGTTCCAGAACAGCAAGAAAAGTTGCAACACGCTCTGAGCGATCTGTAATTTCACTGAAAAGACTTGATATATATACATTTCCGCTTTTATAAAGTGTTTTTAATATATATACTACCTTTGAAATAACAGAAACAACCTTCTGCTGTACAACGTCATTTATCTTTTTTTCACTTTTCTGTTTGAAATCACTTCGTTTGAGGTTCATTCCAAAATAAATTTCTGCAAGCTTTTCAGCAGGGTGTCTGAGTTTATATTCACTGCTGAGTTTGATTTTCATTGGTTGTCTTACAAAAATATCATATCCCTCAAACCGTTCACGAAGTTTCTGAGCCGCCTGTTTACAGAGTGAATACTCAATAAGCGTCCCCTGAAGTTCCTTCTTTATCTGTTCAGCTTCCTCAGGTTTAGGAAGAAGTGAGGCTGTTTTTATATATATAAGCCTTGCCGCCATTTCCAGAAATTCTCCTGCAAGTTCAAGATCCTGTTCCTTAGCCTGTTCAATATAAAGCATATATTGTTCCAGAAGTTTTGAAATTTCAATATCATTTATATTGAGCTTATGCTTTGTTATAAGATGAAGGAGCAGATCAAGCGGTCCTTCAAAAACGTCAAGCTTGAATGAAATTTCAGGCATTTTACACTCCCATTAATTTTGGAATAAATCCTGTTATAAACCACATAAATTCCCTCACATATCCGCCTATCCAGCCAAGTGGAGCTGACAATACACCTGTAACAACAATCATCATAAATACGAAATTTATAACCATTGCATTTTTGTTCAGCCACATGTCAACTTTTGCAGGTGTGAAGTATCCTACAATTTTTGAACCATCAAGTGGCGGAATAGGAATGAGATTGAATATTGCAAGACCTACATTAATTATAATAAATACTTCTATTACATAAAGCAGAATAAATATCGGAGTAACACCATTTACAGAAAATTCAAGCGTTGAGGCTGTAAGAGGATCAGACAGAAAATCACTTGTTGTAACAACACTGCTGCCATCAATTATAAATTCCGGCATTGCATCCCTGAAAAAATCAGCCGCCTGTATGAATCTGTAAGCAATACGTGCAACTAATGCTACAATGAGATTTGACAAAGGTCCTGCCGCCGCTGTTACAGCAACACCAAAACGCATTTTTCTGAATTTAGCAGGATTAATCGGCACCGGCTTTGCCCATCCAAAACCGGTAAGAAAAATACATACTGCACCAAACCAGTCAATATGTGCAAGAGGATTTAACGTAAGACGTCCCGAATAAGCCGCTGTGTCATCTCCCATTTTATGTGCCGCCCAGGCATGTGCATATTCATGAACCGGAAGTACAAGAAAAATGACTATAACCTTCGTAAAAATCGTAAGAACTGTACTTATATCAAAATTCATATTGAAAAAATCCATAGCGTTCTCCTTTCGTCTGCAACTGAAAAAAACGTTTATCTGTCGTTAAACCTCTGTAAAAACTGCTTTGTTCTTTCATTCTGCGTATTGCCGAAAAGTTCTTCAGGAGCACCTTCTTCAACAATATAACCGTTATCCATAAAAATAACATGATTTGCTACGTCTCTTGCAAAAGCCATTTCGTGTGTTACAATAACCATTGTCATTTTTTCTTCTGCAAGTTCTTTTATTACTTTAAGAATTTCACCGGTAAGTTCCGGATCGAGTGCCGATGTCGGTTCATCAAAGAATAAAATCTGCGGTTTAAGAGCCAGTGCTCTTGCGATGGAAACTCTCTGCTGCTGTCCGCCCGAAAGCTCACAAGGATATGACTTTTCCTTGCCTTCAAGTCCCATTTTTTTAAGCAGTGCAGTTGCTGTTTCCTTTGCTTCCTGCTTACTTTGTTTAAGTACATGGCATGGTGCTTCTATAATATTCTGCATAACTGAAAAATGTGGAAAAAGATTGAAATTCTG
>JAFQBO010000347.1 GCA_017416665.1 Oscillospiraceae bacterium | reverse complement strand
CCGTCTGAAAATTATGTTATAATATGAATGTTATTTTTTCAGAAGGAGTAAAAACATGTCAGAAATACTTATAATCGAAGATGATACATATATAAACAATCTTATATTCAGAGCATTAAGCAAGGAAGGCTACAGCTGTCAGCAGGCTTTTTCGGGTACTGAGGGACTGCTTTACGCAAAAAGCGGAAAATTTTCTCTTGCAGTACTTGATCTGATGCTTCCCGGAATAAACGGAGAAGAACTTCTGCCAAAGCTAAAAAATGATTTCAGCATACCTGTTATAGTACTGTCGGCGAAGGACAGTCTTGACAGTAAGATTGATCTGCTCAACGCAGGTGCTGATGACTACATGACAAAGCCGTTTGAGATAGGTGAACTCATTGCACGAATCGGAGTTCAGCTGAGACGCAGTTCGGGAAAGAGAGCTTCAAGTCTTCTTACACACAAAAAGCTCGTACTGAATTTAGAGGAGATGTCGGCTGAAATAGATGGTCAGATACTCTCTTTTACAAAGCATGAGTATAAGATACTTGAACTTTTTATGGAAAATCCCAGCCGTGTTTTTACAAAGCAGGATATATATGATTATGCCTGGGACGACATTTACATCGGTGAGGACAAGACTGTAAATATGCATATAAGCAATATCCGTAAAAAGCTGAAAGCCGTTACAGATGAAGAATATATTGAAACTGTATGGGGAATAGGTTTTAAACTTTCTAAATCTTGAAACTTTCTTTACCTTTTCTTTGCGATTTTTTGAAAAGTGAAGTGTATTATAGAACTTGTACCGATAGGATTAGTGCATAGATTTTCGAGCATAATTTTAATCAGAACAAGGCGAAATTTTGCAGGCTTACTTGACGTAAGGCAAGAAATTTCAACGCAGTTATTATTAAAATTTGCCGAAAAGATATGTGCTATAGCCTATTGGTACAGGTTCATATGGTTGTAAGGAAAAAACAGAAAGGAAAACAATTATGGATTACATATTAACCACAAATTCGCTTACCAAAACTTTCGGCAGTCACAAAGCCGTAAACCGCATCAGCATTAATATCCGTCAGGGAGAAATCTACGGACTTATCGGAAGAAACGGAGCAGGTAAAACAACGCTGATTAAAATGATAAGCGGTCTTTCATCACCGACAGAAGGAGACTTCAGTCTGTTCGGCTATAACGGAAAGGAACGTATGCATGTAATGAACCGCATCGGCACTCTTGTTGAAACACCGGGAATTTACCCGAATCTTTCAGCGGCTGAAAATCTGAAACTGAAATGCATTGCAACAGGGGTACGGTACAAAAAAGTAGTTCCTGAAATACTTGAAACTGTCGGACTTGCAGACGCAGGTAAAAAGCGTGCAGGAAAGTTTTCACTTGGTATGAAACAGAGACTCGGAATCGCTCTTGCTCTTATCGGCGAGCCGGATCTTGTTATTCTTGACGAACCGATTAACGGTCTTGACCCACAGGGTATAGCTGAAATCAGAGAAACCATTGAAAGACTTAACAGAGAAAAGGGTATTACATTTATAATCTCAAGCCATATCCTTGAAGAACTTTCAAAAATCGCCACAAAATACGGTATCATTCACAACGGCTCTCTTATTAAGGAACTTACAAAAGAGGAACTTATGCAGGAATGCAGGGAACGTATCGAGCTTAAAACTGACGATACTTCAAAAGCATGTACTGTACTTGAAGGTATGGGCATTCATGAATACAAGGTTGTTGACAAGGAAACAATTCAGATTTTTGAACGTCTCAGCGACAGCGGAGATATAACAATAAAGCTTGCGGAAAACAACGTAAAAACAGTTTCGATTTCTGTGAAGAACGAGGCACTCGAAGACTACTATTTCAATTTAACAGGAGGAAACAAAAATGCTTAATTTAATAAAAATGGATTTATACAGACTTGTACGCTCAAAATCTTTCTGGGTAATGATTATAGTAACGGCAGTTGTTGCGTTCATAAGTGCTTATGCCATAAATTATTCTATGGAGTCATTCAGCAGTATAGCAGATACGGAAACAATATCCGAGAGTCTTGATGTTGAGTCAGATTCAGCACTCAGTATCGGCTTTACGTCTGAGATAAATGAACTTGATACACTGCTTGGCGGTGAAAAGGTTTACTTTACAGAATATTTCAATTATGACTTCTCATCACTTACAATGCTTTTGTTCTGTGCCATCTTCCCACCGCTTTTTGTAAATGCTGAACAAAAGTACGGCTTTGTCAAAAATATTGCAGGACAGCTTCCGAACCGTGGTATGCTGATTCTGTCAAAGCTTTGTGCATTGGCGGTAATGACGGCTGTTATGTTTGCGGCATACATGATAGTTTCGCCAATATCATGCAGTATTCTTTTCGGCGACAGACTGGTGTTTGAATTTTCAGGTGAATTTGTAAAGGTACTTGCACTTCATTTCTTTTTGCATTATGCCTTTTCCGTACTCGTATCAGCAGTAACAATACTTCTGAGAGGTTCTGCACTGAGCATGACACTGGGCATCATCGTTTCAGCAGGTGTTACTACATTCATTTACAGCTTTATAGATATTCTTTTGCATAAGGCAGGTGTCAGCGAAGATTTCAGTATAGGAAGTCTTGCACTTGAAAAATGCATCAGTGATGTATCAACACAGATTTCGGGCGGTGACCTTGCAAAGACTGTAGTTGTGGGTATTGCATTTTTAGCGGTGTCGGTTGCAGTGTCGGTATTTGCAATGTGTAAACGTGATGTAAAATAATGTCAGGGAGATTTTTATGTTGATTTGGGCAATTTCAGCTACAGCTGTATGCGTAATAATTATCGGTATATTCACAGCCTACAGGCGACAGGTTAAAAAGACCTGCCGCCATCTGGCGTTTATGAAGAATCACAGAACAAATATGCGTTTAGGGTCAGAACTTCCATTCCGTGAGCTTTACGAACTGTCGGACAACGTAAATGAACTGCTTGACCGTTCAGATGAAATGCGTAAGACAGCCGAGCGGAACGAACAGAACCTCAAGGACGCCATAACAAACATTTCTCATGATATACGAACTCCTCTTACTTCACTTGACGGCTTCTTTCAGCTTTTGAAAAATTCTGATTCTGAGGAAGAAAGAACACAGTG
>JAFQBO010000346.1 GCA_017416665.1 Oscillospiraceae bacterium | reverse complement strand
GATCACTTCATGACATGGGTACTCCGTGACGAAGATCTTGATTATGACGAAAAGAATATTGATGATGTGACAAGAGAATCAGTTGCAAAAATTATCGAAGACAGAATGAAGGAAATCTATGCTGCCAAGGAAGCAGAATTCGGCGGACAGATGATAAGAGAACTCGAAAGAGTATTCCTTCTCAAGGTTGTTGATACCAAGTGGATGAATCACATTGATGATATGTCTGAGCTTAAAAAAGGTATCGGTCTCCGTGCATTCGGACAGAAAAACCCTGTTGTTGAATACAGATATGAAGGTTTTGAAATGTTTGATGCAATGGTTGACTCAATCCGTGAAGATACAGTAAGAATGCTTCTTACTGTAAAAATTCAGAAGAATGCCGCACCAATTCAGCGTGAACAGGTTGCAAAGCCTGATGCTCCAAATGCCGGAAGCACAAGAGTTGTAAAAAACAAGGCTGAAGACAATGAACTTTGTCCATGCGGTTCGGGTCTTAAATATAAAAAATGCTGTGGACTTAAAGAACAGCAGTAATCGAATAAATATAAACATTCAGGGGCTGTATTACAGTCCCTGAATTTCTGTATTACTAAATTCATATACTTTTTAACTTGAATTTTGAGGTGATAACAATGAATATAATAAAAAATTACAGATTTCAATGCTGCAGAACTTGATTTTTACGCTCGGTTAAGCGAAAATCAACTTTTACATTATTATGAACCCGAAAAAGGACTTTTTATAGCCGAAAGTCCTAAGGTGATTGAACGTGCCTTAAATGCAGGTTATGAGCCGATTTCCATGCTTGTGGAAGAAAAGCATATCTCAACGCAGGCTGAGGGAATTATAAATCTATGCGGAAATATTCCGGTTTATACAGCTGAATTGGATGTTCTTACACAGCTTACGGGTTTTCAGCTTACAAGAGGTGCTTTATGTCTGATGCGACGGAAAAATCTGTTAAGTGTTGAGGAAGTATGTAAAAACGCAACCCGTGTGGCAGTACTTGAAAATGTTGTAAATCCTACAAATGTCGGTGCGATTTTCCGTAATGCCGCCGCACTTGGTATGGACGCTGTACTTCTGACAAACGGATGCAGTGACCCTTTATACAGACGCAGTGCAAGAGTGAGTATGGGAACGGTTTTTCAGATTCCATGGACATTCTGTGATAATACATATGTCGACACTCTTAAAGCATCAGGTTTTAAAACAGTAGCAATGGCTTTGTGTGAAAACAGTATAAACATCAACAATCCACAGATTATCAGTGAACAAAAACTTGCCGTGATTCTTGGTACGGAAGGTGATGGTCTTGCTGAAAGTACAATTACAAATTGTGATTATACTGTATGCATTCCTATGGCACACGGAGTGGATTCGCTTAATGTTGCAGCAGCAAGTGCTCTGGCATTCTGGGAACTTGGAAACAATAGGTAAAGAAATCGGTATATGTAAAATTTACCTGCCTAAGAAAATTTTACACATACAAAATAGAAATTTCACTTGAAAAAAACATAAATGAGTGTTATAATAGTAGTGTTAATTCTACAGAATAATTTTTAGGAGTGTTTTTTTGAAAAAGTTACTTTCAGCACTGCTTGCAGTATGTCTGATGGTTTTCATGTTTCCGTCAGATGCAAAAGCAATTAATTTTATACCATCGTTTGAGGTAAACAGCCAGTCTGCCTATCTTATGAATCTTGATACCAAGTCTGTTATCTATGAAAAAAATTCTGAGGACGAACAGATGCCTGCCTCACTTGTAAATATCATGACAGCAATTATAGTCCTCGAAAACTGTGAAGACCCCGACTCGGTTTCTATCATTGCCAATGATGCACTGTACGATGAATTTGACAATTACGACTATCCCGATGATTTACGCTATGCCGAAATCTGGGACGGAGACAAGCTTACAGTAACCGAATATCTGTATGCACTTATGCTTACGTCATCCTGCGAGGCGGCAAATATACTTGCTGATTATTTCGGTAACAACAGCATTGAGGCGTTTGTTGAAAAGATGAACAGCAAGGCAGCTGAAATCGGTGCAACAAATACGGTTTTCAAAAATCCGCATGGTCTCTATGACCCCGAACAGGTTACAACCGCAAAGGATATGGCACTTATTACACAGTATGCTCTTACCGTTCCGGGCTTTGAGGAAATTGCCACTGCGGAGGAATATGAACTCAAACCGCAGAATGTGGATTCGGAGCATGAGGGCGAGTGGATGATAAGTCATTCAAACATTATTATGAGTGCGGCGAGTGACTACTATCTTTACGGCGTTAAGGGCATAAAAACGGGCAATCTTCAGCTCGGTGGCAGAAATATCATTACTATGGGTACATCTGACGGCAACAAATATCTGCTTGTGCTTCTGAATGCACCATTCTACGACGAAAACGGCGATTCAAAATATTATCACATTCATGATGCATACAATCTGATGGAATGGGTTTTTGACAATTTCAATTATCAGATTCTGCTTTCAAAGGACGAGGAAATCGCTGAAATAAAGGTTTCGGATTCTGATGGAAACGGATACGTTCTTATAAAACCTGAAAGAGAAGTTTCATCACTCTGGTACAATGATGTTGATACAACGGCTATACAGAAAAATATTATCCTTGCCGAAGACGTTGTTGCACCTGTCAAGAAAGGACAGAAGCTCGGACAGATTGAGCTTAAAATGTCCGATGAAATAATAGATGTCGTTGACCTTGTGGCGGCAGACAACGTCGAAAGATCACTTCTCAAGTTCAATCTTTCCATGACAATAGACTTCTTCAGTTCAAGATGGTTTGCTGTGGCGATTATTGCGTCGGTTATGCTTTCACTCACCTATCTTGCAATTTGTCTGTGGGCATACAATGACTACAAAAAGCGTGCTAAAGGCAGTTTCTCAAATAAGAAAATTGTAAAAAAGCTTTATGGTAACAACAGAAGACGATAAATTGAAAGCTCCGTTTTACGGAGCTTCAGTTTTTCGAAAAAGTTCATTTTATGATAACGGGCGACCAGTGGTCGCCCTTAGTACATTTACTTGAATTTTATTCTGCAAGAAGTGGAAGGAGTGAGATTACATCAACACCATCATCAGAAAGTTTTTTCTGAATATCGAGAGCATCACTGAATGAAATCTTTTCAGTAACGAAAGCGTAATTATTATCATCACAGCAGACAGTTTCTGTATTTTTGCATACTGCATCAGCCTTTGCCTTATCAGAAGCATTTACACGGAAATACATCTTTGCTGTAAGCTTTGTATAATCCTCAACAAAACTGTTGTCAGAAGCAGAATCCCAGCTCTGTGAATAAACAGTCTTGCAGTGTTTTTCAGCCTCAACAACGTCACCGAGAACAGCACTGGCTGTCGGAAGCTTACCTGCTCCTCTGCCGTAGAACATAACTTTATCAATACCGTCACCATAAACCATAACTGCATTGAAAACGTCGCTTACATTTGAAAGAAGGCTTTCATGTGGAACGATCATCGGCATAACAGTCGGAAGAATTGTTTCATCAGAAATTCTTGTAACCTGTGCGATAAGCTTGATTGCACCGATTTTATCAACAATCTGAACATCCTCAAGCTTTACATCTGTAATACCCTTAGTGTACACACTGTCAGGGTAAACGTGCTTGCCGTAAACGAGAGAAGAAATAATACAAATCTT
>JAFQBO010000345.1 GCA_017416665.1 Oscillospiraceae bacterium | reverse complement strand
CACATCATTAGGTCTTTGAAGATGTGTCAGACGAATGCTTTTTGTTTGCATAAATTTATTAAAGGAGTTACATATCATGAAAATTTCACAGAAAATAAATTATTTCTCAAAGGCAGAGCTTGGACTGTGGTCCGGTTCAGTGATACTTATACTGACGGCATTTTTGTTTTTTGACCGTGAGAACTACATGACATTGTCAGCGTCACTTATAGGCGTAACATCACTGATATTTGCCGCAAAGGGGAATCCCGTCGCACAGGTACTGATGGTAATTTTCAGCCTGCTTTACGGGATTATATCGTACACTTTTTCCTACTACGGCGAGATGATAACCTATATCGGAATGACACTTCCGATGGCGGTTGTAAGCCTGATTTCATGGGTAAAGAACCCATACAGCAAATCGGAAGTCAGAATAGAACAGCTTAAAAGAAATGATTTTATTATCATGCTGTTGCTTTCAGCAGTAGTTACATTTATATTTTACTTCATTCTTGATTTTTTCGATACAGCAAATATCATTCCGAGTACAATTTCTGTAACAACAAGCTTTGCGGCAGTTTATCTCACCTTCCGCAGAAGTCCATATTATGCACTTGCATATGCTCTGAACGACATAGTTTTAATAATACTCTGGTCTATGGCATCGCTTAAGGATATTACATATATTTCCGTAACAGTATGTTTTGCTGCATTTCTCGTCAATGATATTTATGGATTTTTAAACTGGAAAACCATGGAGAAAAGACAGCTTGACGGCATTAAATCGTAATTTCAATAAGATTTCCCTCGATAGCTTTTACACAGCTTTCATAGTATCCGTCACCTGTAATTCTCGGTTCGCTTAAAATTTCATAGCCATCATCCCTGAGCTGTTGAGTAATGGCATCAACATTTTCCTTGCTGCCGACACTGAAAGCCAGATGGATGTATCCATGCCGGTTTGTCTGATTACTGCATTCGGACAGATCGGCTTTGTTCATGATTTCAAGCCTTGCACCGTCTTCAAAGCTCAGGAAATAGGACATAAATCCTTTTGTTACATTGTGATACATGTCACCGCATTTTGCGTTGAAGTATTTCACAAAGAATTTTTTTGCATTTTCAAGATCGTTTACATACATTGCAATATGTTCAATTCTCATTTTTACTCTCCTTATATTTTATAAGATGTATGGGCGACAAATAGCCGCCCATTATTTAGAACCTGTCTTCACAAGCGTATACACCTGTCTTTTTGATAAATTTCGTCACTAACTTTGTTGAAAAATCTTGCCGTACGTCAAGTACGCCTGCGATTTTTCGTCTTGTTATTGACTAAATTATATTCAAAAATCCAAATATATTTCTTGTGAAGACAGGTTCTTATATATATCTTTTATTCTACAGGAATTTCTTCTGCTACAGGAGCATCCGGAACTTCTTCAACCGGTGGTGCTTCTGTTGGTTCTTCAACCGGAGGAACTTCTTCAACCGGTGGTTCAACAACCTCAGGAGGAACTGTTTCTTCAACTGTTGTTTCTTCCGGATTATCTACATAAGTGATTGTAATAAACTCAGTTTCAGTGTCAATCTGCTCACCCGGTGCAGGTGCAACGCCGATAACAATACCGTTTACCTTTGTAAGATCGATTGCTGAAACAGTAGTGTACTTGATTCCCATACTGTCACACAGTGCAGTAAAGTCGGCAAGAGGCCAGTTTTCAAATTCAGGTACGGAAACAGGCGGTCTGCCTTCACTCACCTTGACCTTGATTGTCATACCTTCTTCAATATGCTGACCGATTTCAATATCCTGCCAGAATATAACGTCCTTCGGATATTCTTCGTTTTCTTCATATGAAGATTCAATGGTTACGCCGTATTTTTCCTCAAATTTTGACTTTATATCATCAAGCTTTTTACCGATAAGACTCGGCATTTTGTTTTTCATTTCAGTCTCTTCTGTTTCTTCGGTTTCCTCAGTTGTTTCCTCGGTTTCCTCAGCTTCAGAGCTTACGCTTTCCGACACACTGCTTGAATCACGGATATGTGTCATTTCTTCACCGCCGTTGAAAAGCTGTACAAGAATTACAATAATCACAATTACAATAGCAACAAGCAGTATACCGATAATAAGCGGAACCTTAATTCTGTCAAACGCTGAGATTTCCTCTTCATCAGATTCAATACCGCTGTCGTCGTAGTCGTCATAATTATCGTAGTTTCCGTAATCGTTATATGAATTGTACCCGTCATTATAGCCGTTGTCATAGCCGTTGCCGTAAGGATCAGCATAACCGTTGTTATAGCCGTTATTATAGTATTCATTGTCAGGATACTGGTTTCCGTTCATATATGCCTGACTGCTCTCCATGATACCGCTTCTTGAGATTTCAAGAGTCTGTGTTTTACTGAATCCTGCGGCAGGCTGATCAAAAAGACGTGTTACAAGTTCTGTTATAGTCTGGATTCTGTCTTCACCGATAAGGTTCATACCTTCCATTATAACATCCGAAACATGCTTTGGAATATTTGAATTAAGCTCCTGCGGTGTATATAAATTATCACGCTCAAGACGGATATTTGCAGGATCAGGTTTTGAACCTGTCAGAATTCTGTAAAGCACGGCACAAATTCCGTAAACATCTGTCCATGTACCCTGTCTGCTTGCGGCAGAATACTGTTCCGGGGCAGCATAGCCCTGATAAATTTCCGTTACAAGCTCAGTACTTTTTGTACGGAGTCCTGAGATACAGAAATCCGTAAGCTTGAGTTCACCCTTTTCGGTTACATATATGGTTTCGGGACTGATACCCCTGTGAATAACGCCTGCATTATGTACAAGGCTGAGTGTTGTAAAAAGCGGCGGAAACATTGCCGAAACCTCACTCCAGCTGAGTTCACCCGCATTTTCCTTTAAATAATCAACAAGCCTTACGCCCTCAATATACTCATAAACCGAATATGTTGTATTGTTTTCTGCAAAAATATCAAGCGTCGGTGTAAGATGACTGCTCAGACTTCTCATTTTTGCAAGTGACTTGTTCAGTTCGGTATATTCAGCCATCATAGCCTTATACTGAGCAAGATTATTGTAGTTTACACTTATTGTCGGTTTGCCTTTTACCCTTACACAAAGTCCCTCAGGCATGTACTCGTTGAGCAGTACCTTACAGCTTACAGCCGTATCATACGCAATATAGGATGCACCCTGTCCGTTTGAATCAAGCTGCTGTCCCACAAGGTATCTTTCATGAAGAATCGTTCCCGGAGCGATGTACGCCGGGTTATGCGGTGTATTTTCAACATATCCGCACTTTGGACACACTCTTGCGGCACCCTTATATTCCATACATCCCATACATAACTTATTTTCAGCCATTACCAGCCTCCGTATTTATTCTTTATCTTTTATTTTTTCACTATATTATTTTATCAGTTATCTGAATGGTTGTCAACATTTTCGGGCTGTAAATCCTTACTTGTTTTAAAATTGTATTAATTCTGTAATTTCTTTTTTTCGTTTGTAATCATAAAAGATATAATTCTGCAATAAAATGTCGGTTGAAATCTCCGGGCTTTTTATGCTTTATCCTGATAAAATTTATCGTAATCGGGCGTATATCAAGCGTAATTATAATTAGCACGATGGTTTATCGTAAGGTAAATTTATATTTGCCTACTTTCTTTGAAAAGAAAGTAGGCAAAGAAACTTTTAGTTTCGTTTGTCAGTTTAACTGTAATTGATAAATACAGCTCGACCGCTTAAAATATATTTTAAGAAATTTCTGTAGGGGCGACCATTGGTCGCCCGTTTGAATTATAACTTATTTTGCGGGCGAGCATTGCTCGCCCCTACATTAAAACAACGAATATCATCCATTTGTAGGGGACGGCGCCCACGACGTCCCGTGAATTAAACATGTTAATCGGCGGTGCGTCGAGGGCGCCGCACCCTACAAATTATAGGTACGGAAAATAAAAATGTTTGTGCGATAAATATAAATTTAGCTTAAGATAAACCATCGTGCATTAATTATAATAACGCTTAATGTACGCCCGAAAATGTCCACCGGGGTCACCCGGTAAATATAAATTTATATTTAGCATTTTAATTGTTCTGTACTTTTCTTGCACAAGCAAGAAATGAACAATTGTTTTTGGTTGGTACAAGTTCTTATGTTATAATTACAAATTATTTCAAAGAGACACCCATCTGTCCTGAATATATGCTATAATAGATACATCAACATACAAGAGGTGAAAAAATGGAAAACAACAAAAATGATCGTATGCTTGAAATTTTTATGCGGTCACTGCGTGGTGAGGCTGTTTCGGTCAGAGCACTTGCCAATGAATACAATGTATCGACAAAAAGTATCAGCCGTGATATAAGCAGTATACAGAATTTTCTTGCCGAACACAGAGAGCTGATGCACAACGCCGAACTTACCTATT
>JAFQBO010000344.1 GCA_017416665.1 Oscillospiraceae bacterium | reverse complement strand
CGAGATGAAAATACTATATGGGTTGAAAATATCCAACAAATAGATTCAGAATTTATTGAAGTAACTACAGATTCAGGAAAGAATATCATGTTAAAGGTATAGCTTATAGCTGTAAATCAATAAAAACTACACTTCATAATGGTTTGATTAGAGAGTTTTGTAAAAATGTGGTATAATATGATAGGTCGAACGAATCGGGAATTTAGAATTTGGAGTCAATTCGTTTTTTGACAAAGGAGGTGTTTGTGTTGGAAGAATGGAGAAAAAACTTAAAAAATAAGCCTGCACGATATTGGAGTAGAATTGAAATTGAAGAGATTGTGAAGGAAAAGAACATTGACAGAAACCGTTTTTATGAATATTCCAAAAATAAATATCAACAGGTAATCAATCGTTTTTATTATTCATTTGTAGAACATAAAAATGCAAATCATAAAGAGTGTTCTCAAGTTAGATTAAGCTATTTATGGTTGAATTTTAGAAATGAACTGAATAAAATATATCATGAATATGCCAGTAGTGATTGGGATACTTCGCTATTTAAAATTAAAGAAATTCTGGAATACGACTGGAACAAAAAATTATTTTTGATATTATCTGATGGTTGGGTTTATGAGGGATACATAGAAGAAATCCTATCTGTACTTGCTGAAACGGACGGTCTTATTGAGGATTTTTATATCGTTACGCCTGAATATGACAAATTTGCGATGTACTGTTCTGACGGAGATTCAATTTCAATCTTTGAGAAATAATGTGATGTCATAAACCAAACGTTGTATAACCAAATAATACAGACAACCGCCTGTGGTTCACTCCGCAGGCGGTTATTTGCATTTATTAGTATAGTAAAAATCAAAATTTTTATATAATTAATTGACTTTTGCGAGAAAGTAGTGTATAATAAAAATAACCGAAAAGGTTAACAATTCAAAATATAAATCAGAAAGGCATAACAATGAAAAAATTAGTCACATTTCTTTTACTTCTTGCAATGACATTACCGGTTACCGCCTGCGACAACAAGCAGGAAAACACTTCGCAGCCGGAAAGCTCTGCTACACACGAAAGCAGCATTACCACCGAAAACAATACTGCTGAAACGGAACAGCCGCAGACAGTATCTCCCACAAAGCTTACCAACAAAATGACGGAGTTAGAGCTTATAAATGTGGATAAGCACTCTCTTACGCTTCTTGACGAAATCGAAAAGCCAAATGCAGACCCACAGGCTGAGCATAAGGTCAGCATCGAGTTTCAGACGATTGACCTTGATGAATATCGTAAAAATTTGGAAGAGTGTCGATCTGAAATTGGCGATGAACAATACGAGGCGGCTATGGAGGAAATCAGAATCGCTGAGGAAAAAGGTGAAGACTCCTTTCAGTTTAGTACTTGCGTTCTTGTTGACGGGTATATCGTTCAGCGACTTGTCCCTGATGCAGATGATTTTAATGATGGCAACTCATTCGGCTTTACTACTAGCACAATAGGAGAAAACGGTGAGCAGAAAGTAGAATATGTCTCTTTTGATTCATTTGAGGAAAATCTCGACTATATCAGAGAACGAGATTCCAAGTTAGGTTATACCGATGAAGAAACCGAAATTGAGATCCTGCATGTTCAGCTTGCATATGAAGCACTGAAAAACGGCAATTATGAAACGCTTCCCGAAGGTTCAGTCGATGTGAACGATCAATCGTTGTATCTCTGGTCTGCCTTTAGCAATTACAGAAGCGACTGGGAATTTGACCGTGAAGCCGTTGAAGCGATAAAGGATTCTGTTGACGAGATATACTTTTACGACGAAGAACTTGGTAAAACGTTTGTCGTTCATGTGACGCTTCCGCCTGATTACGACAAGGACAAGACCTATCCTGTATTCTTCCTGACAGACGGCATCTGGCGTTTCGGCAACTGTCCGGAACTGAGAAAATGCATGGAAAACGGCGAAGCTGCACCGGTGATACTTGTAAGCCTTTATTACAGCTACGATGTCACCGACCCTGACCAATGGATACGCTATAATGACCTTGTAATCGAACGTGACAAGTTACTCGACTTTATCACCGACAACCTTATGCCGTATCTGACCGAAAATTACAACATCGACTGTGATAATTCCACGCTGTATGGTCATTCGGACGGCGGTGTGTTCACACATAATGCGGTTTTCAATTCAGACAGATATGAAAATCAGCCATTCGGTCATTATATCATCGGCAGCCCTGCCCTTTGGGGACTGTATCATTATAATCTGGATAATAATATGACTAATGATGATGTACTGAATGATTATGGTTATTTTGACAGAAATGAAATGCTGGATAAGACCATATTCCTCTGTGCAGGCTCATTGGAAGATCCCGATTACGAACAAAATTACCGTGAGGGAGATGATACAACCCTCGAAGGTGTTGCAAGGCTGAAAGAACGCTTTGAAGCCCACGGCGTAGACTTTACACATAAATTATATGAATCACATCACTATCAATATATTCCCGAAATGCTGGTGGAATATCTGAAAAAAAGGTATCCTATTGATTAAAAGGCATCTCTAAAAACCCCTTTTGAGAAAAAGCAGATATGCACGGCATCTGCTTCGTACCTCCCTCGGAGTGCGACAGCACGCCTTCGGAAGGTTTCCTTGCAGTT
>JAFQBO010000343.1 GCA_017416665.1 Oscillospiraceae bacterium | reverse complement strand
TGTACAGAATATACTATCGGTTATGATACAGCAATGAACACTGTTGTTGAAATGGTAGACAAGCTCAGAGATACAACTCAGTCACACGACAGATGCAGTGTTGTTGAAGTAATGGGAAGAAGAGCAGGTTATATCGCTCTTAACGCAGGTATCGCATGTGGTGCTACTTATATCATCACAAACGAAGTTCCTTACGATCTTGACGACGTTGCAAAGAAGATGCTTGAATCAAGAAAGACAGGCAAGCAGCACTTTATTATCATGGTTTCTGAAGGTGTCGGACATTCAGAAGAAATCGCAAGAGTACTCGAAGAAAAGACAGGTATTGAAGCAAGAGCTACTATTCTCGGTCACGTTCAGAGAGGTGGTTCACCAACTGTAAGAGACAGAGTTGTTGCAAGCCAGATGGCATACTATGCTGTTGAACTTCTTGCACAGGGTAAGGGTAACAGAGTTGTTGGTATGCAGAAATCAGAAATTGTTGACTTCGACATTCAGGAAGCACTTTCAATGAAGAAGCCTTTTGAAGAAGATCTTTACCATATTGCAGGTGAAATTGCATTTTAACTGCAATATCCATATAAAATAATTAATTCTGACGGGCGACCATTGGTGCCCCTACAGAATAATGTAATTTTGCGAAGTTTGTTATGATTTATGTGCAGACTAAATCGCAAAAACTAAAAGTTTTTTGCTTCTTTTTTCAAAAAAGAAGAGAAAAAATAAAACATTTATTACAGAGTAGGAAATTGTGCGTTAAGTGTTTGTCGGACGGGGAGTTGCCGACAGAACGAAAAGCCGTTTAGTACGACTTGCGGTGCAGTTTCCGCATCCCGCTTAATATGACTGTTAAGGCGGTATTGCGTATAAATTTGCGATGCCGCTTTTTTATCTCCTTTTTCATGTCATACTGAGTGTGGAAAAGGAGGTATTTTTATGTCAGTAAAAACAAAAACAATGTCAGAAGAATTCAGACTTTTTGCAAATGTTAAAGTGCTGGTTATAACAGCTCTTTTTATCGCTATGAGTATCGTACTCGGAAAATTTCTTTCATTTAAAATAGGTGATGTAATTCGCATCAGCTTTGAAAACCTGACACTCCAGATGGCAGGAATATTCTTCGGCCCTCTGATAGGTCTTGTTACAGGTGTTGTGGCAGATATTCTGGGCTGTATTCTGTACGGCTATGCGATAAATCCCATAATAACCATCGGTGCAGGACTTATCGGATTTATTTCAGGTCTTTTATATCGCTATACATTTAAAAATAAAAATCTTGTCAGAACGGTTTTTTCAGTTGGTTCAGCACATTTAATCGGTTCGGTTATTGTCAAGACAATCGGACTCTATCTGTACTACAAAACACCTTTTACGGTCATGGCTTGGAGAGTTCCGACATATATCATAATAACTGTTTTAGAATGTTTTATTATCTACAGACTTATGAAAAATAAAGCATTTACAAATCAACTTGAAAGCGTGACCAAAAAATGATGACATATGCAGAAGTACTTGAAAAACTGAAAAAAGCCTCACTGCTTGGAAGCGTTCTCGGACTTTCACGCATTGAAAAGCTTCTTGAAATGCTCGACAATCCACAGGATAAGCTGAAAATAATTCATGTTTCGGGCACCAACGGAAAAGGTTCTTTTTCTGCAATTTTATCTTCTGTTCTGACTGAGGCAGGCTATAAAACGGGTGTTTTTTCTTCGCCGTCACTTATGACAGTAAACGACAGTTTCCGTATAAATCGTGAGATTGTTTCTGATGACTTTTTTGCAGATATTATGAGCGACGTTTTTGAAAAGGCGGAGCAGATGCCCGACAGCCCGACAGAATTTGAACTGCTTACAGCAACAGCTTTTCAGATGTTTTACAAGGCAGAATGTGACATATGCATTATTGAGTGCGGGCTCGGTGGTGATACCGATTCGACAAACGTTATAAAAAGTCCTGTTTTGTCTGTAATTACAAATGTACAGCTTGATCACTGCGGTATCCTCGGAAACACTCTTTCTGAAATTGCGAGACATAAATCGGGAATTATCAAGAATAATTGTCCTGTATTATACGGTGGTAACAGGGATGAGGCTTTTGAAGTAATCAGTAAAAAGGCAGATGATTTAAATGTAAAGTTGTTTCTTACTGATAAAACATTGCTTTCAGATGTAAATGTTACTATAAACGGCACGGAATTCAGCTTTGGCAATTATAAAAATCTTAACCTTTCACTTGTCGGCTCTTACCAGTCGGAAAATGCTGTAAATGTTCTTACAGCCATAGAAATCCTTAAGAAATACGGCTTTGTCATAGCAGATGACGCTTTGTGCAAAGGCTTTGAAAAAACAGTGTGGCAGGGACGATTTGAAATAGTGAGAAAAAATCCGCCTGTTATATTTGATGGTGCACATAATCCATGCGGTATGCATGAGACAGTCAGAACTGTAAAAAACTGTTTCGGTGAGGGTAAAACGGCTGTTTTGATGGGCGTTATGGCGGATAAGGATTATAACCTTTATGCGGATATGATACGGGATATTGCAGACACTGTTTTTACTGTTACTCCTGATAACTCACGTTCACTCAGTGCGGTGGAACTGGCGGATTATTTCAATAAGAACAATGTAAATGCAACGGCGTATGAAACTTTTGCAGACGGATTAAACGCATCACTTGAATATGTAGAGGAAAAAAATATTCCGCTTATAGTTATGGGGTCACTTTATATGTATAGAGAATTCAGGCTGAATTTGAAATAGATAATAGGAACTGTTTTTCACAGCTCCTTCCAGCGTGTTGAAAAAATCTTTAGGTTCAAAACTAAAAGTTTTGATCAAACTTTTTCAAAAGTTTGCGGTTTCCAAAGGCAGAGCCTTTGGTCGCCGTCCGCAGACGGCGAAAT
>JAFQBO010000342.1 GCA_017416665.1 Oscillospiraceae bacterium | reverse complement strand
CTGCAGAGTAAAATGTCTTTGCATACTTTTATCTGCGGAGAAACGGAGTAGATTTTATGTTTTATAGAAGTACAAGAAACAGTAATTTAAAGGTTGAAAGTGCTCAGGCTATTTCACAGGGTATATCTGAAGACGGCGGTCTTTTTGTACCAGAATCAATACCTTCACTTACACTTGATGAAATCAAATATATGTCCGATCTCAGCTATTCATGCAGAGCAGCATATATATTCAAAAAATATCTTACTGATTTTACTGATGTTGAGATTCAGTATTGTACAGATAATGCATATAATACTAAGAACTTTGAAACTGAAAATATAGCTGAGATCTCACATCTTTTTGACGGTACATATATGCTTGAACTCTGGCATGGACCAACATGTGCTTTTAAGGATATGGCACTTCAGATACTTCCTTATTTCCTCACAGTATCAGCAAAGAAACTCAACATTGACAAGAAGATAGTTATACTTGTTGCTACTTCAGGTGATACAGGTAAGGCAGCACTTGAAGGTTTCAAGGATGTTGAAGGCACACAGATCATGGTATTCTATCCTGAATGTGGCGTAAGCTCCATGCAGAAGAGACAGATGACAACACAGGAAGGTTCAAACGTTGCTGTATGTGCTATAAACGGTAACTTTGACGACTGTCAGAATGGTGTAAAGCAGATATTTACAGATGAAAACGTTAAGAATTCACTTGAAAGCAATAAGCTCATGTTCTCAAGTGCAAACTCTATAAACTGGGGAAGACTTGTTCCACAGGTTGTTTACTACATTTCAGCATATGCTTCACTTGTTTCTGATAACCAGATCGCTCTTGGCGATAAGGTAAACGTAGTAGTACCTACAGGAAACTTCGGAAATATTCTTGCTGCATACTATGCAAAACAGATGGGACTTCCGCTCGGAAAACTTATCTGTGCTTCAAATATCAACAACGTACTTACTGATTTTATCAATACAGGTGTATATGACAGAAACAGAAAGTTCTATGCTACAAGTTCTCCGTCAATGGATATTCTTATTTCAAGCAATCTTGAAAGACTTCTCTATATGCTCTCAGGCAATGATGACAGCAAGATAAAAGAATGGTTCGGCGCACTTGCAAAGGATGGAAAGTACGAAGTAACTGATGATATCAAGGCAAAGATAAAGGAAGAATTCTTTGCAGGTTACTGTGATGATGAATCAACAAAGGAAACTATCAAGAATATATATGAAAAGTATTCATATGTATGTGATACACACACAGCTGTAGCAGTAAAGGTTTATGAAGACTACAGAAAAGCAACAGGTGATAAGACAAGAACACTTATTGCTTCTACAGCAAGCCCATACAAGTTCAGCGCAAGCGTTCTTGAAGCGATCAGTCCTGATTTCAAGTCAGAAGATGAATATGCAATGGTTGACAAGATCAATGAGCTTTCAAAGATAGATATTCCACAGTCGCTTGCAGATCTTAAGAACAAGCCTGTACGTTTCAGCGGTTCTATAGAAAAGACAGAAATGACAGATTATGTTATAAAGACTCTTGATATAAAATAATTGATCTGATGGAGGATTTTTAGTATGTCGCTTTATGCAATCGGAGATCTGCATCTTGCCTTGAGTGATTTGAAAAAGCCAATGGATATTTTCAACGGATGGGAAGGATACACCGAGAAAATCGAGAAGAACTGGAGAGCATGTATAACTGAAAATGATACAGTAGTTCTTGCAGGTGATACGTCGTGGGCGATGGGACTTGAAAATTCTTTTAAAGATTTTGAATTTATAAATAATCTTCCCGGAAAGAAGATAATTCTGAAAGGCAACCATGATTATTGGTGGGCTACGATGAGTAAAATGCAGAAATTTTTCTCATCGAACAATTTTGATACGCTCAGTATTCTTTTTAATAATTGTTATCAATACGAAAAATACGGACTTTGCGGAACAAGAGGCTGGATAAGTATCGACGGCGATACTGAAAGTGAAAAAATAATGGTCAGAGAAGTGCAAAGACTTGAGGTTTCTATAAATTCTGCAATCGGACAGGGACTTGAACCGATTGTCTTTATGCACTATCCGCCTGTATATGGTGCGAGTTGTAATTACGATATACTTGATGTTCTGTACAGATATAATATCAAATGGTGTCTGTATGGGCATATTCATGGATACAGTCAGAGAAATGCTGTGACAGGTGTACATGATGGTGTGAGATACGATATGATTTCTAGTGATTTTCTACAATTTGCGCCTTTTAAAGTGTTGTAAATTATTAAAAACATAGAACAATCAAATTGACTATAGCCATAATAAATTTAATATGATATAATAGAATAGATGTTGTTTATAAAAATGGAGGACGTTTAAAATGAGTTTGAAATCATCAACAAATGTATCAGCAAATACACATGAATTAATATTGGAAATCAGCGCAGAGGATTTTAACAAAGCTATCCTTAAAGCTTATCAGAAAGAAAAGAACCAGATCCAGATAAAAGGCTTCAGAAAAGGAAAAGCTCCTCTCCAGATCATAGAAAAATACTATGGTGAAGAAGTATTCTTTGATTCAGCTATCAACGAATTCGCCGGAGCAGAAGTTTTTGCAGCAGTAGAAGAAGCTAAGCTTGACATAGTTGACAGACCTGCACTTGAAGTAGTATCAGCTTCTAAGGCTGACGGTGTAGTTCTTAAAGCTATATGCACAACAAGACCTGAAGTAAATGTTCCTGAATACAAGGGACTCAAGGCTCCTAAGGTTATCGACGCTGTAACAGATGATGTTATTGACGAACAGATCGAAGCAGCAAGAAAGCGTCAGGCTAGAATAATCACTGTAGAAGACAGAGAAGCTAAGATGGATGACGAAGTTCTTATCGACTTTGAAGGTTTCAAGGACGGCGTTGCATTTGATGGCGGTAAGGGCGAAGATTTCCCACTTACACTTGGCAGTCATCAGTTTATCCCTGGTTTTGAAGAACAGGTTGTTGGTCACAAGACAGGCGAAGAATTTGATATAGAAGTTGTTTTCCCTACAGACTATCAGATGAAGGAACTTGCAGGTGAAAAGGCAACATTCAAGATCAACCTCAAGGAAATCAGAACACAGGAACTCCCTGAATTTGACGATGAATTTGTAAAGGACGTTTCAGAATTTGAAACAGTTGACGAATATAAGGCAGACCTCAAGAGCAAGCTTGAAGAAAGCGCTCAGAAGAAGGCTGACGCACAGTTCGAAAATTATCTTTTCGAAACAATCATCAACAACCTCGAAGGTGAAATTCCGGAATGTATGTATGATCAGAAGATCGACAGAGAAATTCAGGAATTTGAAATGCGCTTAAAACAGAGTCAGATGAGTCTTGATCTCTACTTCCAGTACACAGGTATGGATCTTGACGATCTCAAGGCTACTTACAGAGACAGAGCAGTAAACGAAGTTAAGCTCAGACTTGCTCTTGAAAAGATTGTTGAACTTGAAAACATCACAGTAACAGAAGAAGAAGTTGAAAACGGACTCAAGGAAATCGCTGAGTCAAATAACCTTGATGTAGATCAGGTTAAGCGTATCATCAACGTTGCTGATTATGAGATGGATCTCAAGG
>JAFQBO010000341.1 GCA_017416665.1 Oscillospiraceae bacterium | reverse complement strand
GACGGCGACCAAAGGCTCTGCCTTTGGAAACCGCAAACTTTTGAAAAAGTTTGATCAAAACTTTTAGTTTTGTGAATACAGACTTTTTCTACAAACTGGCAGGAGCTGTTTTTGACAGCTCCTTTTTTGTTATATTAATAAAAATCAGAATCAGATTCCGCATTCATCATAATCCTGCCATTTTTCTTCATAAATTCTGTTACTGCTCATTTTAAAAACAATATATGCAACAGAAGTAATCACGCAGATAAGTGCGGCAAGAATAGGAATAAAAATGCTTAAACCGCTTTTTTTCTTCTTTTCTTCCATAGGTTTTCTCCTTCGGATAAATTACATTCCCATTTCTGCTTTGAGTCTTTCAAGCTCTGAGTTTACCTTTGAATCTGTTTCAAGCTTTTCAAACTGCTTTGCTGTGTCATCGTTTTCCATGCTGTTTTCAGCGGCAATTTCAGAAAATGCCTGTGCTTCAGCTTCCTTTGCGGCAATCTTTTCTTCCATTCTGTCAAACTTGTCAGATGCACTGTTAGGATCAAAACCGCCTGCTGATTTTGCTATGCTTTTCTGTGTATCAGCCATCTGTGAACGTGCAATAAGCATTGCCTGACGGCTCTTTGCTTCGTTGAGCTTTGACTTTAAAACATCAACCTGAGTTCTGATAGTTTCAGTCTGTGAAGAAATTGTTTCGTACATTTCCTTGTACTGTTCTGTATTCTTGTCAGCCTTAACCTTGTTTTCAAGAGCCTTCTTTGCAAGTTCTTCATCGCCTGATGCAAGAGCTGCTTTTGCCTTTGATTCCCAGTCAGCAGACTTTGCGGCAGCAGCTTCGTACTGATTTTTTGCTGTTCTTTCAGCTGCCATTGCCTTACCGAGAGCCTGAGTTGAATTGCTCAGTTCCTTTTGCATGTCAATAATGATCTGCTTTACCATCTTTTCCGGATCTTCAGCTCTGTCGATAAGATCATTGATGTTTGACTTTAAAAGATCACCAATTCTTGAAAAAATTCCCATTTGTTGTTACCTCCATCATTTTTTGAATAGATTTTTTAATACCAGGCCGCCTCCTACAAGAGTAAATCCGAACATTAATATATATTCGAAAAGACTCGTGCCATAGAAGCTGAGCCGAACGCTTGTAATTATACCGACAAGAATTATGGCAATGCCGATTCCTGTCACAATCCAGCCGTAAATTTAGCGTTCCATTACAAACAGCATTACTATACCGATAAGAAGCGGTATTATAATAGTGCCGTTTGGAACACCCCAGCCGCCTATACGAAATATGGAACCATATCCGGATGAAACGTCTACCGATCGGAAAATCCAGAAAAGTCCCGCACCCATAAGTACAAGCCCTATAAGGAACTGCATAAGACTTCCTGAAGAAGATCTCGATTTTTCAGTATTGTTCATTCTGTCGATTTCCTTCATAAGACGACGTTGTTCTTCCTCAAGCTTTTTTAATTTTTTGTCCATGTTAAAACTCCTGTCAGAACGTTTTGCTGTGATATGGGTATATTATAACTCATTTAAGCATTTCTGTCAAGGTTTTTCGTTAATAATGCATAAAGTAATTTTGTGGTTTTTTAATTATTTATATGGTAATATAATTGGTAATGTGTTGATTTGAGTTTAAAAATGTCAATATCATACAATGCGTATGTCATTATATGATATTGAAAAAGCAGTTTGTTTTCTGCTATACTTGTTACAGAAATCAGGGAGCTGTATTATTGCTTTGTAAACGTAATTCAGCAGGATTACAGCCGTAAAGCATGCGGAATTTATTGACAAAAATTCTATAATTATTTTCAAATCCACATTTTGCGGCAATTTTTCCTATTGTATAATCTGTGTTTAAAATGTCAAAATAAGCACATTCAAGACGTACGGAAAAAACATAGTCCATAAACGTCTGCCCCATATACTTACGGAAAAAGCGTGCAAAATATTCTTTATTGAGTGCTACAAGTGATGCGGCATCAGAAAGGGAAATATTTTCGGAGTAATGCTGTCGCACATACTGAAGAACTATACCGAGACGCTGAATGTTTTTATCAGACTTTCTTTTGAGTTCCGGATCAGTCCCTGTTCTGAAATTCATTACAAGAAGATATAAAAGATTGTAGACTATACTGTTTAGCCTGAGCAGATAACCATAATCGTGTTCAGATGTACATAGACTGACAAGGTTTTCAAGCAGTTCTTTTATCTCGGCAGATTTTCCGACAGCTTTCTGACCGCTTATACATATACAACGAATCATGATGCTGTCAATATCAGGGATATTTTTTCTTATTGTGTCATAAGGAATCTGGAGCAACAGGTTTTTACAGTACCCTTTGTTGTAGGCTGAATGAATTGTCTTGCAGTTTATTACGGCAAATCCGCCCTGACTGAGAAGATACTCGCTGTCACGCACTCCGACGGTCATTTGGCCATCTGTTATGTAGATGATCTCAAAGCCGTTATGCCAGTGCTTGTTTGTAAATGCACCGTTGTTTTCGGCAATGTGAAGAATCATCCCCGAGTGCTGTTCATAGTTTATCTGTTCATGTGTGTATTCTTCCATATAATCACCGCCTTTAAAATATTTTATCATAAAAAAATACTTTGTGCAAGATTTGTGCAGGAAAGGTATCTGTAAAATAAACATAGGCAATAAGAATAAATTTATATTTGTCGCACAAACATTTTATTTTCTGCACCTATCATCTGTAGGGTGCGGCGCCCTCGACGCACCGCCGAAAATTACATTTAATTAACGGGACGTCGTAGGCGCCGTCCCCTACAAATATCATTTTGCCAAATAAAATTACATCGATAAATATAAATTTAACTGCCTACGAAATTTTTACACATACGCAGGAAAGGACTGATGTTTTATGTCAAAAACAACTGAAATGACAGCCGGAAAACCATATAAATTAATTCTGGCATTCGCAATCCCGATGGTACTGGGAAATCTTTTTCAGCAGCTCTACAATATGGTGGATACTGTTATTGTAGGAAAATTTGTCGGCGTCAATGCACTTGCCGGTGTTGGTTCGACCGGTGCAATAAGTTTCCTTGTTGTAGGTTTTGCTCTCGGTATCTGTAGTGGATTTTCAATTCCCGTTGCACAGGAATTCGGTGCAGGAAATTATAAAAAAATGCGTAAATACATAGCAAACAGTATTTATCTTTGCATCATAACAGCTGTAACTCTGACATTTGTTACTGTCATGACAACAGGCTCTGTTTTAAAGCTTATGAATACACCTGACGAAATATTCAATGATGCCTACAATTATATCATAGTGATTTTTGCAGGACTTTCAGCTACAATATTTTACAACATGCTTTCGGGTATTTTAAGGGCAGTAGGCGACAGCAGATCACCACTGATATTCCTTATAGTGTCATCTGTACTGAATATAGGTCTTGATCTTTTATTTATCATTACCTTTAAAATGGGTGTTTTCGGTGCTGGTCTTGCGACGGTTATTTCTCAGGGCATATCAGCTTTACTGTGTCTTGTTTACACTGTAAAAAATTACGATATTCTCAAATTTGAAAAGGATGAATTCAGACTTGAAAAGGAATATATTATAAAGCTTGCATCAAATGGTTATCCGATGGCACTTCAGTTTTCAATTACAGCTGTTGGTTCAATAATACTTCAGTCGGCTGTAAATACCCTCGGAACGCAGTCGGTTGCGGCTATTACTGCGGCATCAAAAATTCAGACTGTTGCAATGGGGCCGATGGAAAGCCTTGGTATTGCAATGGCTACTTACTGTGGACAGAATAAGGGTGCAGGAGAGCTTGAACGCATTAAGCTTGGGATCAGACAAAGTCTTGTTATTCAGATGATCTACTGTGTGGCATCATGTATTGCCGTATGCCTGCTCGGTGGCGTTCTTACAACTCTCTTTATTGACACAAAATCAACCGATCCATCTTCAGTTCTCAGAATAACAGAACTTTCTGCTTATTACCTCAGATTAAATGGTCTGTTCTATCCTCTCCTCGGTATTCTCTTTATACTCAGAAATTCCATTCAGGGTATGGGATACAGCATGCTTCCTATGCTTGCTGGCGTAAGTGAACTTGTGGCAAGAGCCTTTGTTGCAGTCGGTTTTGTTTCAACCATCGGCTTTACAGCGGCATCACTTTCAAGTCCTGTTGCATGGATTCTTGCAGATACTGTTCTTATTCTGACCTATGTCGCTAAACTTCGTGAAATGAAGAAAACTATGATTTTCTCAAAACCTGTCAATACTGTATGACGTAAAATATATCCTTCTTAATTTTGAAAAACCGCCGCCTATATGGTGGCGGTTCTTTTGGTTAAAATGATATGGGAATTAAATTTATATTTGCCGGGTGACCCCGGCGGGACATTTTCGGATTTAATTTAAGCGTAAATTATAGTTAATGCATGATGGTTTATCGTAAGATAAATTTATATTTACTAAATTAACATTTTATTGTCTGTACCTATCATCTGTAGGGGCTGATGCCTACATCAGCCCGTAATTTTGTATGATTTATAACGGGACGTCGTGGGCGCTGTCCCCTACAAATGGCTGGAATTCGTTAT
>JAFQBO010000043.1 GCA_017416665.1 Oscillospiraceae bacterium | reverse complement strand
TATATATAAAAATAAGAAAAAAATTAAAAAGTTCTTGCTTTTTGTGAACATATATGTTATAATATATCTGTTCATTATACGGAGATGTATCGAAGTGGTCATAACGAGAACGACTCGAAATCGTTTGGACGGTAAAACGTTCCGTGGGTTCGAATCCCACCATCTCCGCCATATTTTCGAGGCAGACATTATATGTCTGCCTTTTTTAAAGTTATATTAAGTAAAAATTAAACAAATCATCCGAAAAAGAAGGGTACACAAATGAAAGGAAAATATAAATTTGTCGGTTTTTTGGTAGAAATCGATTCTAACCATTATTTTGTACACAGACAATGTGCTGACTATGTCTGCAATGAATTGGCAGATCCGTCAATAACAATAAAAACCACTCAGAAGGATATTGACGACGAAAGAGAAAGAGCCAAGGAAAATGACATTATAGAAAAAAGTGCCGCTGAAAATATGAGTGACGATCATCTTGAAAGTCTTGCAATATACCGTCGTATATGTGATACTATATCGCAGCATAACTGTCTGCTTATACACGGCTGTGCTGTCTCGGCATACGGAAAAGCATATCTTTTTGTTGCTGATTCGGGTGTCGGAAAATCCACCCATGCCAAACTATGGCTGAAGCGTTTCGGAAACCGTGCGGAAATAATCAACGGAAACAACCCTATTCTTAAAATAGTAAACAACGAAGTTCTGGTTTATGGTACTCCATGGTGCGGCAGAGAAGGTCTCAACCAGAACAAGTGTATTCCGCTGAGTGCAATCTGTCTGCTCAAGCGTGACAAAAAAAATCATATCCATGAAATCTCAACAACTGACGGATACGCTAAAATCCTGCGTCAGTGCTATAAAACCTCCGATCCAAACAAAGTTTCAGGGATTATCAGCAATCTAAGAAGAATACTGAGTCTTGTTGACTTGTATTCCCTTGGCTGTAACAGAGAACCATCAGCGGCTGTTGTGGCATATGAGGGGATGAAAAATAAGACAAAAAATACAATTTTATAAAATTCTTTCATTGTTTTTAAACAATTATTATACAGCGTTTTTGTCGAAAATACGCAAAATTAATTTCAATTCTCTTAAATCCCTTTTAAAAACAAGAAAAATATTGTATAATAAAAATGTGTATTGCGAATAAAATTATATACAAAACATGAAATATAAAATCATGACAAATATTATCAGACAGAAAGATAAAAATTAATTTTGGTTAATTTGAAGGAAACGATGTATAGTATGAACAAAACAACAATAAATATTGCTGTGATCGTTTCGGGTATCGACGAGGAATATCAGAATACTATCCTGCAGGGGATTCAGGAATTCGGTTCGGCTCACAATATTAATATCTGTCACTTTATTGCTTATGGAGGAATACTTAAAAACCATAAGTATGATATGGGAGAATTTAATATTTATGAACTTGCAAATTTCGATCTTCTTGATGGAGTTATACTTCTGACCAACACAATTTCCTCTCCCGCACTGACTGAAAAAATTGTTGAAAGGGTAAGAAAATCAGGAATACCCGCCGTGAGTGTTGACAACAGATTTGATGGTGTGTACCATATCGGCATTGACAATTTTTCGGCAATGGAGGGAATAGTCGAACATATTGTAAAACATCACAATGCAAAAAAAATCAATTATATCTCAGGGCCTACCGATAACCCTGACAGTATTTTAAGACTTAAAGCATACAAGGAAGTACTGAAACGCAACGGAATAGCCTTAGAAGAAGATCGTATCTATAATGGTCTTTTCAGAGGTGAGGACGGACGAGAGGCTATCAGAACATTTTTAAAGTCTGAACTGACTTTTCCGGAAGCCATAATCTGTGCAAACGACGCCATGGCTTTATCGGCAATAATTGAACTTGAAAAAATAGGTAAAAACGTTCCGGAAGATGTAATGGTGACAGGCTTTGACAGTATTTATGCAGCTCAGAACTATTCACCGGAAATCACTTCCGTTACACGTCCGCTGAAACGTTCGGGTTCGCTGGCGTGTCAGATTATATACGAACATCTCCAAGGCATAAAAAACGAAGAAAGCCATGTTCTTGAAACAAAATATATCTTTGCCGAAAGCTGTGGCTGTTCAAATCTCTTTATAGACGATATTTCAAAATTCAAAAAAACAAATTACAGAACGCTTGAAGCTTACAATATCTATGTTCCTATGATAAACAGAATGTCCTGTGAGCTTGAGGAATGTCTCACTTTTGAAGAAAATATCACTGCTCTCAAGGAACATGTACGACAGATAAAATGTGAAAAATTTTTTATCTGTATGTGTTCTGACTGGGACGACGAACTAAATCACAGCGGCAGGGATTTTTCAACAGGATATACCGAAAAGGTTACGCCTGTCCTTGCCTACATAAACAATGAGTTTGTTGATTATCCGGAATTCAATTCTTCAGATATGCTTCCTGAACTTTTTAAGGATTCAGAAAAAAGCAGTAACTACTATTTTATGCCTATTCATTTCCGTGAACGCTGTCTCGGATACTGCGTTGTGTGTAACTGCCAGTTCCCGATGGAAAGTGCTCTTTATCACACATGGGTAATGAATATCAGCAATTCGATTGAAAATATACGGAAAATTCTTTGTCTTGACAGAATGGTGAAAAAACTTGATCAGCTGTCAATTATAGATCCTCTTGTACAGATTTACAACAGAAACGGCTTTAATAAGAGAACAAAGCCTTTCTATGATATATGTATCAGAAATAAACAGAACATAATGATCATGTTTATTGACATGGATGATTTAAAACATATCAATGATAAATTTGGTCACGAGGAAGGCGATTTTTCACTTCATACCATTGCTGATGCAATGAACTATGCTTCAGATGAGGAAAAAGGTCAGGTGCCTGCACGATTCGGCGGTGATGAATTTATTATGTTTGCCGCTGATTGCGATGAATCTCAGGCTGAACTTATGACTGCAAAAATCAATGAATATCTTGACAGAATAAACAGAACAGCAGGTAAGCCGTATGAAATTCATGTAAGTATCGGTTATTATATAACTCTGGCTGAAAAATCAAAGCAGATTGATAAGCTTATCACTGTCGCTGATCAGATAATGTATGATAACAAAAAGAAAAAGAAAAAAAATAAATAATTAATGCCCGCCTGCTCAGAACAGGCGGGCATATTCTATGAAAAAACACTGCATAATCTTTGTGTGGGATACCTTAAGAAAAAATTAAGAATTTCATCTAATCTATTTTAAGAGTTGTAATCTATAATAATACACAGGAGGTAAAATAAAACCTGTGCAGGAAAAGGAGAAAATTATGAATAAAATTGAAAGTGCTTCAGTACTTGTGGTGGACGACGATCGTGATATAGTAAATGCTATAGAAAAACTCCTTTCAAAGGAGGGCTATAGAATTTTCAAGGCTTATGACGGTTATCAGGCTCTTGATGTTCTTGTAGAGAATGATATTCAGCTGATACTTATTGACATTATGATGCCAAAGCTTGACGGTCTTTCGGCTATGATGAAAATACGTACAACAAAAAACATTCCGATAATAGTACTGTCGGCAAAGTCGGAGGAAAGTGATAAAATTTTAGGGCTTTCAATGGGTGCTGATGACTACATCACAAAGCCTTACAACCCGATGGAACTTGTCGCAAGAGTAAACTCAAATTTAAGACGTTATCTGTCGCTTGGTGCAGCAGACAGTCCGATAAAAAACAACTGTATCACAATCGGAGGTTTAAGCCTTGATACTCAGGCAAATCAGCTTTACCTTGACGGCGAACCTGTAAGGCTTACTGCCACAGAATACAAAATCACTAAACTTCTTATGGAAAACGCAGGTCAGATTTTTTCAGCAGAACAGATTTACTCAAATGTGTGGAACGAAGAGTCCTATTCGGTGGAAAATACTGTTATGGTACATATCCGCCATATTCGTGAAAAAATCGAAATCAACCCAAAAGAACCACGTTATTTAAAAGTGGTATGGGGAATAGGTTACAAAATTGATAAGCTGTCAGGATAAGACAGCGTCTGAAAGGATGACGGAATATGATGAAATTCTTGAAAAGCAAAATTACAAGAGCTGTCGCTTTTGTATTATCGTTGGTTATAGTTTTTTGTGCTGTTTTTTATTTTTGTTCAACTACAGTAAAACGTGTGGAAATGAAAAAGAACATTGAATCGGATATATTTATTTATTCGTTTGAATGCAGTGAAGAATATATGGATTTGATAGAAAAACTCTGGCTTGTGGGTAACATGTATCTGAGAAATCTTGATAATAATGGTAATCTTACCGGCAATACCCACTACATAAAATCCATAAAGGAAAACATGAAAAAAAGTGGTCTTATGGATGAAAGCGGAAAGCTTATTCTGCCGGAAACCAAAAATTTTGAATATATGGTAGGATTTGATGAAAATACATATTCAAATGCAGGTATAACAGAAACAGACGAGAACAATGAATATTCTTACTGCATAAAAAATACTACACTCAGTGAGCCGGCATATACTTATGTATGTACTGATATGCATGATATGCGTATTATGAATAACGGCAACGGTATGGAGTATTATTATACCAATGGCGAAAGTTACGCTGTATTTGATTATGATACCACAGGTCTTGACAGCTATATTGATGATTACGGTGCCAAAATTTACCTCAATAAGGACGGCACAACTCCGATTCCGTCAAATTATGTTGATATACTTGAAAGCACAGAGTTCAGTGCAGACTATTATGATGGTGACATGATTTACAGCGAAGATGAGCGATACGGATATGAATATCCAATTACAAATCAGGAAGACTATGTAAGCTCAGATATATTTCTTAATGGTTATACTGTTTATATTACTCCGAATGCGGAACATATAGCAGCGTTTGAGGAACATCAGTCACAATGTATGGAAATTGAGGCTGTTCTTGAAGTTGAGATTATAAGACAGTTGTTTATGCTGGCAGTTGCCGGACTGCTTATGATATTTGTGTTTATTATGAGTGGTTATGATAATGGTAAATTCAGACTTAACAAAATTGATAAAATATGGGCGGAAGTTTATCTTGCAGCGGTTGTTCTGGGATTCGCACTGATAATAGCGGTATTTTCGGGAGTACTCAGCAACATGGCTTACTGGACAGAAAGAATAAGCGTTACAGAGTTGAGGTTTTATATTTCAGTAGCGGTAACATTTGCGTATGTAATTATATGCACAAGCGTAAACGCAATTATAAAAAAGCTCAAGTGCAGACAGCTTATCAAAACATCACTTACCGGTAAAATCTGTATAAAGATAAGAAATGCGGTTTTAAGTTTAGGACATCAGAGAAACAATGCTTTTTTCATAAGATACGCTATTACTACAGTGATATTTTTACTTTGGATTGCTCTGGGATTTTTTGTGCTTTTTGCTATGGAATCAGTTGCGGGATTATTTTTGATTGTCCTTATGCCGATTATTTTTATTATTTTAAACATCGTCAATTTTATGGATATAAGCAAACTTGGAAAACATATAGAAAACATTTCAAACGGAGATTATTCGGAGGCTGAAGTTAATAAAACGAGTCAGATTTATAAAATGACAGAAAATCTTAACAGCATTTCTGACAGTATTGAAAAAACTGTTGAAAAGCAGGTAAGGTCAGAGAGAATGAAAATAGATCTTGTAACAAACGTTTCACATGATCTTAAAACACCGCTTACTTCTGTTATAAGCTATGTTAATCTGCTTAAAGAAGAGGAAATGTCAGACGAGGCAAAAGATTATGTGAAAGTTCTTGAAAACAAAACCCAAAGACTTCAGACAATAGTTGCGGATTTATTTGACCTTGCCAAAGCTACAAGCCGTACAGACGTAAACTTTGAAAATCTTGATCTGACAGTACTTGTTCATCAGGTTGTGGCAGAAATGGAAGATAAGCTGAAGGAGTCGGGCAAGGCGCTTAAAATTGACATGTCAACTGATAAAGCACCGATTTATGCCGATGGAAAAAAGCTTTACAGAGTTTTGCAGAATCTCCTTGACAATGCACTTAAATATTCACTGGATAATACAAGAGTTTATCTGAAACTGTATGAAATTCAGGGAAGATATATTATAAACATCAAAAATGTCGCATCATATGAAATGAAATTTACTCCTGATGAAATAACAGAACGTTTTGTACGTGGTGATGAATCACGTACAGGTGAAGGAAGTGGCCTAGGACTTTCCATCGCAAAAAGCTTTACAGAAGCATGTAAGGGAATCTTTAATATAAAAATTGAAGATGATGTATTTTCAGTATGCATTACCTTCAATAAGAAATCTGATTAATAAAACAAAGGACTGCGGTTAAGCAGTCCTCAGCTTGTCGAAAAAG
>JAFQBO010000340.1 GCA_017416665.1 Oscillospiraceae bacterium | reverse complement strand
TTTCGATTTCAATGTATCTTACGAATAATGAAACCTTGTTGTCTTCGTTGAGATTTTCCCAAAGCTTGTCTGTAAATTCATCAATATCGTTCGGAATTGAAACAAGCTTAGGTTCACCCTCGAAGCTTGGAAGCGGATTTCCGTCACCCATATATGTATGAATGAAGTGTCCTTCACCGTTTAACGGATTCTTGTATGAGAATGTGAATCTGTTGCAGCAGTCAGGGTTTCCGTTTGCACTCTTTAAGATTGACATAGCATAGCTGTATTCGTTTGCTTCAACCTTCATGATACCCGAAATTCTTGGAGTGTAGTTCGGAGCATCATCTTCAAATTCTCTTGTACGCAGTGACTGTTCAAATGTCTGCTGCTGGTTCATAAGCTCGTAGATAGTATCTGTCTGGTCACCATTTGTAACGATAGTCTTGTTGCCAAGAACTCTTACAGGTGCATAAATGATAAGGTGTGGGTCAGTAAGCTTTGATGGATCAAAAGCCTGTGTTCTGATGCCTTCACCATCTTCAACAAAAACTCTGTTACGGCTGTTTTCACTTCTGCCCATGATAAAATAAGCAGTAACAGCATATTTTCCGTCTTCTGACTTGCCTATAACAATACCTCTGCCAGGGTATGCATTATTTTTAAGTTCAGCATAAATGTCTCTTTTTTCCATAATATTTTGTCCTTTCAAAATTATGTAATCAAATTGAATTTACAAAATTACATTCATTGTTTTCATCGTATTCCTGCCATGGACTAGAATCTGCGAATTGTCCTATGTAGACAACTTTATCATCACGAATTGTGATTTCAAGACCATGCTCAGGCTCCCAGTCACACTCACATTCAATGTGATAACCACAGCATGTATCTTCCGGAGAATCAATAATAAGAACTGTCGGGTAAATAGCTTTTAAAAGTTCTCTTGCAGGGGTATCTTCTGAAACTTCAATGGTCATATCTTCTGAAATTTCTTCCCATTCGCCTACCAAATCCCATTCCTCAATCATAAAAAGACAATATCTTTTTGCAGATTCGCAGATTTTTTCAAGCATCTCATCACTGAGATTGTTCATATGTTCAGCACATTTTTCAGCATATTCAATGCTTACGTCATCATCCATAGAGACATCAATTTCAGCATCAAAAAGATTGAATTTAACTTTACCCTCAATCCCATATTCGTCTTTTTTAATATCTGTAATCATTTTATATTACTCCTTAACATATGCCCTGCCATCAACAATTTCAATCTTGTCCTGACAGAAAAGTGATACAGTCTGCGGAAGAATTTTCCATTCAGCCTGTTCCATAATTCTTTTCTGTAAAACCTCAGGAGTGTCGCCGTTTTCAACAGCAACAGCCTTCTGCATGATTATCGCACCTGCATCGGCTTCCTCATTTACAAAATGAACTGTTGCACCACTCACCTTTACACCGTATTCAAGAGCCTTTTCGTGTACTTTAAGACCGTAAAAGCCTTCTCCGCAGAATGACGGAATAAGTGCAGGGTGAACGTTTATAATCTTATAAGGATATGCCTTGGTGACAATTTCATCAAGAATTATCATAAATCCTGCAAGTACAATCAAATCTGCCTTTTCTTCGTTAAGAGCATCTAAAATTGCCTTGCTGTAACTCTTGTTATCTGAGTATTCCTTGCGTGGAATAACCCTTGTGGGAATATTTTCCTTAGCGGCTCTTTCAAGTGCGTAAGCTCCTTCTTTCGAGGAGATTACGCATGAAATTCTGCCGTTCTTTATAATACCGCTTTTCTGAGCGTCAATAAGTGCCTGTAAATTTGTTCCGCCGCCCGAAACCAAAACAACAATATTTTTCATTGTTTTTCCTTTCTTAGCAGATAATTACGCCGTCTTCACTGTCAACAAGCTCACCGAGAATATAAGCTTCAACACCTGATGCGTTGAGTACTTCAACTGTCTTATCAGCGTCATTCTTGTCAACAGAAGCAATCATACCAACACCCATATTGAATGTGTTGAACATATCTCTTTCAGGAATATTACCGACGCTCTGGATAAGGTCGAAAATTGGAAGTACCTGTACGTCATTTTTTGCAATTTTTGCAGAAATGCCGTTTGGAAGTGAACGTGGAATATTTTCGTAAAAACCGCCGCCTGTGATATGTGAAATAGCCTTTACGTTAACCTGTTCAAGAAGTGAAAGGATAGGCTTTACATAAATCTTAGTTGGTGTAAGAAGTGCATCACCGAGTGTGCATCCGAGTTCTGAATAATGTCTTGCAAGGTTCTGTTCATTAACAGTAAACACCTTTCTTACAAGTGAGAAACCGTTTGAGTGAACACCGCTTGATTTAAGAGCGATGATTGC
>JAFQBO010000042.1 GCA_017416665.1 Oscillospiraceae bacterium | reverse complement strand
ATGCGTACAATAAACAAATTTCATCTTTTATACAAGATAAATAAGTTTCAACACTTTTAATATACTCATTGATTTGTTTCTTATTATGGTCAAACAATTTTGAAGATGTCCAAATTTCTGTGACATATAATTCATCAATTTTGTATTGATAGGCACCTATATTTGTTTCTGGATCAGGATTTTTATATACTACAATAGTATTTTCAATGTTTTTTAGGGAAACAGATTTTATTTTTTTTAAGTTGTTCCACATCCAATCAGAAATAGAGTAAATTTCAAATGAGTTGAAATGATTTTTCATAATTTCAAATGTAGTAAACATAGTTTCTAAAGGAATCCATTCATTACAAACAATGCCAAACTCAATATTTTCACTCAAAATATTTGTCCTCCTGCATTTATCGCATTAATTACTCTATCGGTATTCGCACCCTGATACAAGCTTACAAAATTACCATCAAACTGTACTCTTAACAAGTCAATACCTTTTATAAAATAATATTCGCCTTTGTTTACATCGACAATTATACTATCAGGAGAATCCATTATTTGCTGAGCATAATTTTTATATTCTTTGTAAGATTTTAAATTAGGATAATCTTTCATATGTTCTCCCCATTTTTTCCCTAATTGGCTATCAGAAAACTTCAAAGTCAAGTTTTTTACTTTTTGTAACCATTTATTCGGATCAAAATTGCCAGAAGCACCGTTTCCGCCACTCGAACTTCCACTTGAAGAAGAACTATGACCTCTGTTTGTTGCCTCATAAATATGATCCCAAACAGATTGATCAATAATATTGAATGTCTCAATAATTTGGTTACATAGCTCTGGAACAGTCAGATCTCCGCTTGCAAATCTCGCACAAATATCCATAAATACAGGACTATTGGATAGAAATGCCGCCATACCTGTTGCAGAAGCAACAAGCATTGGCATTGATGCTTTGAATTTCAAATAAAAATTCCATGCTACTGATGCAGCTGTGCTTACCATTTCACTCAAATTACCCATTATAATCATAGCAGCATTTTGTTCAGCAGCATAGGAAGAATACCCACTTGGATCACAATAAGTAACAGGATTTGCATTAGCATACAGATACTTATGCAGTGAAGTAGGATCAAAGATTGTACCCTGATACGTATCCATTGAGATAAACGTACCGGTTGCAGGATTCATATACCTCGCACGGAGATAATAAAGACCTGTTGTGCTGTCAAGCTGTTCGCCGCAGTAGAGATAGCTGTTTTCTGTATCACCTGTTGATGAAATCAGATTACCCCAAGCATCATATACATAGGTATCTGTTACTGTGCCTGTAGAATCTGTAAGCTGTCTTACCGAACCGTGGCCGTCTGCGAGATAGTACGAAATTACACCATTACGTTCCTGAGAAATCAGCTCAGCACCTCTTGTATACCAGCACTTTTCATTTCCATTTGCATCAAGCTCTGCGAGAACCTGTGTAAGACTTCCGTTTACATCGTTAAGATAATAAGTATAATTGTTTTCAGACTTCTTTACAGTTCTGTTTCCTGCATAATCATACTCATATTCTTCAACAGAAACATTGTTGCCTTCCTGAACAGTAGCACGAATCAGCTTATTTTCAGCATTATAAGTATATGTCGCTGACTTATCTTCCGATGTAGTAGAAATAAGATTTCCTGCATCGTCATACTTGTAAACATCGTCATTTTCTTTTACAAGCTGATTGAGTTCGTTATAAGTATAGACTGTCTTATCACCATTTTCGGTTTTCAAGATACGGTTGCTTACCTTATCGTAAGCGTAGGTATACTCTGTAACTGTACCGTCAGCGGCAGTTATCTTTTCGCTTGTCAGCCTGTAAAGTGCATCATAAGTGTACTCTACTGTGCGGTCAAGCTCTTTGACTGCTGTTCGCTCTCCGGCTGCTCCAAGGGTATATTCATATTGTGCCACAAGTCCGCCCTGTTTGTCAAGGGCTTTTTCACTGATAAGACGGTTTACTTCGTCATATTTGTAAGATACAACAATTCCGTTTGCATATCTTATTACTGACCTGTTACCATTTTCATCATACTCATAAAGTGTAGCGTAGCCATTTCTGTCAACAACCCTCACAAGACGGTCAAGCTTGTCGTACTCATATCTGACTAACCGTCGAGGTTTCCGTCGGCTCTGCAGGCAATGTATCTTTCCCACAGCCGGTCAGAATTCCTGCACACAACAGCAGAAGCAGTAAGGATTTTTTCATATGCAATCCCTCCTTGTATTAGGTTAATTATACCATACCACAAGAAGTTTTGCAAATCCAGTCCTTTTCCGAAATTTCTACCTTAGCACCAAGTTACACAGTTTTTCTTTTTGCAGATTACATAGACATTTCGGGTTCAGGCTCCTCCATTTCTTCAGATTCTTCTTCGCTCGGCTCTACATCAATCTCCGTTGCCTGCACCTGCTGAAGCTTGAATTCATAAGCGTTCAGCACAGCCTGATTGATGGCTTCACGGGCGGACTTGGTAATGGCATGGAAGGTGTCATTGTACTGGGTATTGCCATCTCTGTCCTTGTAGGAAGTGGACGGCATATTGACAAATCTGCCCTTTTCACCCTCCATGACACGCAGACCGTGTACGGCGAACATTCCATCAAGTGTAACACT
>JAFQBO010000339.1 GCA_017416665.1 Oscillospiraceae bacterium | reverse complement strand
GGACGCTTTCTCTTGCAAAGCGTCCCCTCTTGAAAAACAGCCCACTGGGCTGTTTTGTCAATTCACCCCTCGTAAATGCGCCTCTTAGGCAAAGAGTTTCGCCGTCTGCGGACGGCGACCAAAGGCTCTGCCTTTGGAAACCGCAAGCCTTTGAAAATGCTTGACCGAAACTTTTAATTTTGAAAAATCTTTTCAACAGGAACTTTTTCGACAAACTGAATGTGCATATTATAAATATATGCACATAATTATTTAGTTCTTGCCCCAGCAATATTCTATATTGTCTTCGGTGATAGCCGAAGTATGATAATAACTTAATTTCAGTGAAACAAACTTTGTTCCTTCCATTACAATGACAGGAGTTCTGGAAGTACTGCCGACATCTGCACCAAGCTGACCATGGGCATTGTTGCCCCATGTGTACAGGCTTCCATCATTGGTTATTGCACCGCTGTGACTTATTCCGAGTGAAAAACACTTTACATTTTCCATTATCTTTACCGGTTCATAGCTGTAGGCGGCATTTATACCAAGATTCCCAAATGAATTTTGTCCCCACATATAAAGATCACCACTATCTGTCAAAGCACCGGTGATCAACTCTCTCTGCTGAACAGCAACAAATGTTAAATCTTCCATTATCAGTTGTGGTTCGTATCTCCATAGATTACTGTCATATATTGTTCCGCTAATTGCTACTTCAGAATCCACTCCCCAGGTGTAAAGTTTTCCTTCTTCAGTTATTGCAGCATAGCCTGAAGGTCCTACATCTGCGTATTTAACATTCTCCAATACTTTAGTAGGAGAGGAAATGGGCTCAGGAAAATATTCTATAGTGTTTCCGAATGTATAGAGAGTTCCGTCTTCGGTTAATGCTATGGTGTTTGAAACAGAAAGGGACGCTGATTTTACATTTTCCATGATTTTTACAGGTACTGAACTGTTTTCAGTTGTACCGTTGCCAAGCTGTCCACAATCGTTTAATCCCCAGGTATAAAGCGAACCATCGTCAGATATTGCGGCACTGTGCTTTTTTCCAAGATACACGGATTTGAATTTGACATCTTCCATTATAGCAACCGGTTCTGTACGATTTTCTGTTGTTCCGTCACCTAACTGTCCGCTTTCGTTTACTCCGTACATATAAAGAGTTCCATTGCTATCAATATACGCATTGTGTTCATAGCCATATGAAATGTCAATTTTATCATCGACGTATGATGCATTTGAAGGCAAGGTGGCTGATGTGGCAATTTCTGTCTGCGTTTCAGGGAGAATGGTAGTGACTGATGATGAAGTAACCTCAGATGAAGTGGTAGTAGTTATTGTTGTTTCAGTAAGAAATACAGGTGTTGTTACTGCAGCAACTGTACCTGATGTCTGTGTGGTGATTTTAGTGGTGGTCGAAGATAATGAGTTCGTGGAGGTTGTTAAAGCTTTTGAGGTTGAAGATGTTTCAGAGGTTGTTTTTTCAGTGACAGAAACTGTGGTTGTTATTACAGTATGAGAAGTCAGCGATGCTGTTTCGGTGACAGGATATGTAAAAATAAATTTGTCGGATGGTGTTGTGTTATCCGCTGTTGTTGTATATGTAATTTCTTCGGCTGTTTCTGTAGCTTCTTTTTTATTATCATGTGATTCATAAAAATAATATCCTATTCCACCACCGCTGACAACAGCAGCAGTAATTACGGCAATGGATTTTGTTCCCAGTATCTTTGTAGCAGTTGTTGCAAGTGTTGAAGCAGATGATATGTTAAAATTTGGTATGCCGGAAACTGGAAGTTCTGTTTTATCTGCTTCGGCATTTAAAAGCCTTGTGAGAAACGGTACAGGAAGCATAATATGAAGTCGTTCCTTATTGATTTCTTCGTATTCGAGAATTTCTTTTTCAATTATCTTTTTTGCGGACTTCAGACGAGTTGTTACAGTACCTGCCGGACAGTTCATCGCTTTTGAAATTTCTGTTACAGTCATCTGATTATAGTAAAACAAAATTATAGTCTGTCACTGAACATCTGAAAGCGAATCCATTATTATATTCATAATGATTTTTCGTTTTTCCTGTTTTTATATATATTCATCAGGATGTGTAAGTTCTTCATCTGTCAATTCACTATCCAGTTCTTCAAACTTTTCTTCGTAAGAAATATCAGAAGTCGTACCTAGAAATTTTTTACAGTTATTTATTGCAATAGTCTTAACCCATGAATGAAATTTACTTTTTTCTTTAAGCTTAGGTAATTTTTTTATTATTATAAGAAAGGTTTCCTGAGTTATATCTTCAGCATCATTCCGGTTTTTTACAAGTCCAAGACATGTAAAATATATCTGACGATATGATAATTTGTAAAGTTCGGTATAAGCATTTTTATCACCCGTAACAGCTTTATCAACTATTTTTTCAATATCTGCCAAAATTTAATTCCCCCTTTACCATGATTATTATAATCTCAACAGCTTGGTTTGTCAATAATCAGTCTGTAATTTTGTTGAAAAAGCTTATTGTCATTGGTCCATGAATAATTACTGCAATAATAATAAAAGCCGTACAGCGAATCAGACTAATAGTCCGAAAGCACTGTAACGGCTGGAGATTTACAGACTTATGAGAAATACTCTTAAACACGAGAAAAAGAGCACGTTGGTATTCACTTTTGTGTAAATCAAGATTTAATCAACCACTTACCCTTCATATTTTTCAACAGTTCTTCAATAGAATCTGCCAGTTTAATAGAAACCTTGTCCATAACATTAACGGCAGTCACTTCACCATTATCATTATTCACTTGAATAAGATAACTATCATTGCCATCTATCATACAATAAGTACCAATTAAAAAATACTTGTGATCGCTCATATAATGTGTTTCTTCATTGTCAAAAGATGATTTGATAAGTTCGTTAAGATTAATATGTGGATTGAGTCCGTTCAACCTTAATATTACTTTTTCTCTTGGGGTTTGAAGTCTTCCATCCAAAGCAAGAAACCAATAGGTAGACAAATAATCTTTGATTTGGGTGTGAATGGTAAAGCCGAGTTCTTTTTCTATACTTTCAAAAGAAACAGGAGTCTCCTGAAGTTTGGGTTTCCATTGAGCGTAACCTTCATCATCTAAAGTTTCCAGCAGAAATAATCCAGTAGGAAATTTTTCTTCATTACATGGTGCTTTAGGTGGCACACCCTTCTTTTTCAAGTTGTTTTGCGTCATCTCTTCAAAAAATGCATCAAATGCTTCTTTCATACTCATTAAATTTGTCCTCCAATTTGCTCTATTTTAAATATCAATATTATACCTCTTCGATAAAAAAAAGTCAGTGATGAATTACAAATCCTTAACCAGTAATTCTCTCAATTTTACAGGTATGTTTTTTATAGTCAGTATCTGGGTCTGTTGTATAATTTATTCCAACAAGAATTATCTTCCCACTGTAATCAAGTAATCCGAGCATTTCTTCAACACTCTTAGTTTTCACAAGAAACTTCTGCATATTAAAGCTTATAACGTTGTATTTATTCAGATGCTTTCAAAGCTATCGGCCTGTGATATTTAATATAGTGAAAAAAAAGTTCCTTTGAATCACAGCCTCTGCTGTAATAGGCAGTCAACATATTGGCAGCTATTGACTTGCCGAATCTTCTTGGTCGGCTTATACAGATAAAACGCTGTTCTGTATTTATCAGCTTGTTCGTAATATCAATAAGCATACTTTTATTATATCACAGCGCTTACTTTAAGTCAAGGACAGCAGAAATTATTTTCCTGAACGTAAAAAAAAGTCAGAATGTTACAATAACACCAGACCACAACAGAACTTATTTACAGTTGATTTTGAAATTGATATGGTGTATAATAATAAAAAAAGCTATTACACATGGTCGGGAGTGATATTATGAACTTCAAGCCGATACCTATAGGCGTTGAAAACTTTAAGGATATTATAGACAAAGGCTATTACTACGTTGATAAAACGTTATTTATTAAAGATATTCTGGACAGCAAAAGCTATGTTAATCTTTATACCCGTCCGAGAAGATTTGGCAAAACCCTTAATATGAGTATGCTGAAATATTATTTTGAGAAAACAGACGAGGACAACTCATATTTATTTGAGGAGCTGAACATTTCAAAGCGGGACGAAAAGTACAAGGAGTATCAGGGGCAGTATACTGTTATTTCTGTTTCTTTCAAAAGTATGAAACAGCCTACTTTTGAAGAGGCGTTTATAGTATTCAAAGAACTGATAAAATTTGAGTTTTTAAGGCATAAGGAAGCAATATTCAATTCGAATAAAACAGACAGCACTAATCAGGATAAGGCATTAAGATTTATTGAAATGAAAGCCGATAAAACCGAATATAATACTTCATTAAGCTTTCTTTCAAAAATACTTGCAGATGTATATAATAAAAAAGTAATCATACTTATTGACGAATATGATGTACCTCTTGAAAGTGCCTATTTCAGAGGATATTATGATGAAATGGTAAATCTTATCCGTTCGGTATTTGAAAGTGCCTTAAAGACAAATGAAGCTCTTGAATTCGGGGTACTGACAGGCTGTCTGAGAATTTCAAAGGAAAGCATTTTTACAGGGCTTAACAACCTTGATGTCTACTCTATCATAAATAATAACTGCTCATCATATTTCGGTTTTACAGAACAGGAAGTTGTTGAGATGACAGAATATTTTGGTATAAATCAGAATAACGATGCTCTTAAAGATTGGTATGACGGATATCAGTTTGGGGAAACAGAAATATATAACCCCTGGAGTATTTTAAAATATGCCAAAGCTGTATTAAATAACGATGCAATGCCGTTACTTGCTTACTGGAGCAATACAAGTTCAAACGATATAATTCATAAGCTTATCACAGAAGGCAGTACGGATAACAGGGGTATAGTTGAAAACCTTATCAATGGTGGTACGATTTCAAAGCCTTTATATGAAGACATAACCTACAGAAATATTGATGTAAATTCAGACTTTATCTGGAGTTTTCTCCTGCATACAGGCTACCTTAAAGCTGTAAAAACATATCTTGTCGGCAATACTGTTTATGCCGATCTGGTAATTCCGAACCGTGAAATTGTAAGTATCTATGAGAACACAATTATGCAGTGGTTTAACGAAAAGCTTGTTGCAAGCTCAAGGGAAGATTTATTCAACGCTGTTATAAGTGGTGATACAGAGAAGTTTGAGGATATTCTTTTAGACTGGCTTGAGGACACAATAAGCTATTATGACACAAAAGAAAATTACTATCATGGCTTTTTGTCAGGTCTTTTATCTGGATTCAAGGGGTATCGTGCCGAGTCTAATCGTGAGAATGGCATCGGCAGAACGGATATAACTTTACTTGAACAAAGACGTCATAAACTTGCTGTTATTATTGAAATCAAGGTTGCTGACGAGTTTCCACAGCTGGAACAGAAATGTGACGAAGCCTTACAGCAGATTGAGGATAAGCAGTATGATATGCCGTTGAAAAAAGACTGCTATCAGAAGATTGTCAAGTATGGAGTAGCTTTTAATAAAAAGTCCTGTATGATTAAAATGGTCCAGGAGTAGTAAATTCCAAATCATTGTAAAATAATGCAAATAAAGAAATATATTACGAGACCGATTGCTTTTGCAATCGGTCTTATCTGTTTTTCAAGGCGAAATTTGTTAGCTACCTGCCTGCTACCGCCGGTAAAAAGGAGTATTTCAGAGCAAAAGAAAAATCCCGAAACGACGTAGTTTCGGGATTTGAATAGATATATGACTTGTAAGAAATTATCTCTTTGAGAAATAATTACAGCGTTTTGAATTATTTTATCAAGTACAGTTAAACAACGTAAATATGGGGTTTAATTTGTTTTTCGTATGGTTTTGTGATGAATATTTTTTTATAAATTCATAACTTCGGACATCAAACGGACATCATGGACATCATTGAATACACCGGAGCAGGAATACAAAAAGACGTGACAAAATGTAATTCTGTCCATATTTAAATGAATTCTGTCCATTTTTGTAAACAGCCTACAAACTGTGTAAATAGGTGGTTTGCTGTTATTTTGTCCATTCTGTCCATTTAGTCCACAGTTTCAGAAAATAAAAATTAAGAGCAGGAATTAAACCTGCCCTTTGATTATTCAACCAGCATATTAAAATGACGTCTGTAACGTCTTGGGATATTGATACCGACCATATACCCCAAATCATGAAGTACATCAGATATAACGGCAAAGCCGTCTTTATAGAACTGTCCGATACGTCTTTGCTTATCGGATATATTTTTATAATCTGACGGACAGACAAAAGTCCAGTCTGCACCTTCATCGTCAAGAACAATTCTGAAATACTTGTCAATATCGGTATCTTTAAAGCCTGCTTTCATAAGCAGTATATGATGCTCAACAGCTTCATCAATCTGACCTGCAATAACTGTTTTGCCATCAAAGGATATAAGCACCAGTAACGGCTCTTTATCGGCTATGGCTTTGTTAAGTTCCGATTCAGACGGATATTTTATTATATTCATTCTTCACCCTCCACATATTCCATTATATCGCCTGGCTGACATTCGAGGACTTTGCAGAGACGTGCTATTGTTTTATGGTCAAGTCCTCCGGTACCGTTTCTGAGATTTGTAAGTGTTCCTTGTCCAATTAATTTTTCATTTCTGATGCGTGTAGGATTCCAACCTTTTTCTTTTAAAAGTGTAAATAACTTTTCATACTT
>JAFQBO010000338.1 GCA_017416665.1 Oscillospiraceae bacterium | reverse complement strand
TTTGGAAACCGCAAACTTTTGAAAAAGTTTGATCAAAACTTTTAGTTTTGTAACTGAAGACTTTTTCGACAAACTGAAAGGACTGCTGTTCGCAGTCCTTTGATTTTTATTCTGTTGCAGAGGTTGTAATATCTGTACTTACAGTAGTTTCGGTTGTTGTGTCTGAAAGTGCTGTTTCAGCTGAAATACTGTCTGATGATACTTCTGAAAGTGTTGTTGTGGCTGTTGTTGTTTTTGAAACAAGCGTCATAATACCTGTTATATCAGAACTTACCGTTGTTGCAGTCGGATCAGCAGAAATACTTGTATTTGTAGTTTCTGTCGGATCTGTCGCAACTGTAGTAAGAGCAGTTGTTACAGCTGGTTCTGTTGAAACAGACGGCTCTGTTGTTTCTGTTGAATCTTCGGTTGGTTCGCTTTGTCTGGTGGCAAGCATAAGAGCGATAGCCGCCGCATCACGGACACTTACTTTGCCGTCAGCATTAAAGTCGGCAGCCGCAGAAAGCTCCGAAGTTTTGCCGAGTGCAAGCTTTGAAGCAATGGCAGAAGCGTCACGCACATTGACCTTACCGTCTCCAGTTACATCACCTGGAAGCAGAGTAAGATATGAAAATGTCATATCATAGGTTTTGTCATACTTTTTGCCGCCTTCAACACACAGAGGCTTTGCAAGATTTTCGTCTGTAAGACTGATATTTATATTGCAGAATGTTTCAGCACCTGAATAATTTGTGTCTTCAACCACAAGATTAAGCTTGTGGTAAACTATATCTTCAGGCAGGATGGAATCGGCATGTTTATGGACACCGACCATAATGTCATAACTTCCTTCATAAGCTTTGGATTCGACATTAAAATTATTGTATTCAAGCTTATATATATACTTGTCATCCACATGAACCTTATCGGCATTTATTACAGAGTCATAAACGATGTAACCTTCTTCGACAGTTTCAGGAGTGTGCTTGTAGATTTTAACATAAACATCGGCATCAGTTGTAGGTTTAATGTTTATATAACCGCATATTTCATCAGGCTGATAAACCTCAGTTTCCATATATACATCTTCTGCGTATGCTGAAACAGCTGATACCATAACAGCGGCAGAAACGCATAATGCTGTGGCAATTTTTTTTGTTTTCATATTGTTATTCCTTTCTTTATGTAAAGTACGGCGATGCAAATCCGTAAATATTTTCGGATTTAATATCGTAAATTCTTTTTCTTACTTCATCATCACTGTTGCCTTCGACAGTAAATACATAGCCGTCTTCGTAGTAGTCAACAATTCCGATGTGGTCGGCAATTCCGTCAGGTTCCCAGTCGAAGAAGATATAGTCACCTGATTTAGGTGTATAGTTTCTGCCCTTCCACTGATTGTGAGCCTTAAACCAGTCTATACCTACCTTACAGGAGATAAATTCAGGAGACTGACCATTCTGTGTATAGCCACACTGATTTGCACACCATGAAACAAAGCATGCACACCATTCTATGCGGAAACTGAAGCCCCACCATTTCCAGTAAGGAGCACCGCCTTCCTGACCGAGCTGTGAGAGTGCTTTTGTAACGATTTTCTGATTTCCGTCTGTTGCCATAACGCCTGTTGAATAGAAAAGATAATCGGTTCCGTCTATGTTGTGGCGGTATGTATACATAGCACCTTTATTGTCCTTTTCAGTACTGAAATAGTACTTGTCTCCGTCAATAGTCTGCCAGCCTGTACGCATTTTCCCGTCATCGCCGAAGTAATAATTTTCACCGTCGAGTCTGAAAAATCCTGTTGCCATTTCATTGTTTATATGAAAAAAATAAGTTTCGTTGTCAATAGTCTGCCAGCCTGAATATGCTGTGCCGTCACTTGTGGAAAAGTAATATTTGTTTCCGTCAACAGTATGCCAGCCGTATTTCATAACACCGTTATTTCCGAATAAGTACTTGCCTTCATCGATTATTTTAAGACCTGTGTACATTTTACCTTTGCTGTCGAAATAATATCTGTCTGATCCTATGCGATAAAAGCCGACAGCCATTTTACCGTTTTTATCGAAATAATATTTTTGTCTGTCTATAGTTGCCCAGCCGTAATGCATGTAACCGTTTTCATCAAAATAGTAGTTTCCGTTATCAGTGTACATAAGCTCTGAAACAGCTCTTGTACCGTCTTCATAAAAATATGAGGTGACATCATCTTCTTCAAAATAGATTAAACCTGTTTGTAAGATGCCGTTTTCAGCAAACTGGTACGGATGACCGTCTACATGTTGAATGCCTGTATATTTTCCGTTTTCCTTGTCAAAGTAATAGATGTTGTCTTTAAAATGTGCCCAGCCGTAGATTGGCTGTCCTGTTTCGTAGTCATAGAAATAACGTTTTCCGTTTACAGTCTGCCATCCTCTTAAAACATATCCCTTATCTGTGATAATGTAGTAGTTGTCATCAATGAGAGTTACATTTTTCTTGTCTTTGCCGTACTGAACAATACCTTTTTCATTACAGTAGTACATGTAATTTTCGTATGGGACAAATCCGACTCCCATTATACCTTCGGCAGAAAAGATATATGTATTTCCGTCAATTTCACGCATACCTGTCAGCTTGCCGAGATTTTTGTCGTTGTAATATCTGTGTCCATTGTAGTCAACCCAACCATATACAGGTTCGTGCGTCTGTGGATCGTAGTAGCTTCGGCGTATGGCGTTTACTGTCTGCCAGCCTGTTCTTAAAGCACCGTTTCCAGCGAAAATATAAGCTTCTTCGTTGATAAACTGCTTGCCGGTAAGAAATTTTACGCCGTCAAAATAAAACCATTTTCCGTTTATGCTGTTCCAGCCCGGAACAGTTTCGGGTGTGATTTCAGGACATGTTACGACTGCTGTGCTTTCAAATGGTGATGTTGATGAGAAAAACAGTGTGCCGGTAATATATGATGCAGTAGTTTCTGCCGTCGTGGAAACTGTAGTTTCAGTTGCTGAAGCAACCCCTGTTATTTCCATGGAAATTGAAGTAAGGGTTGTTTCGGTAGTCGTATCAGAAAAAGACGTTTCTTCACTTGCTGACGAAACAACAGCAGTAGTTATTGTTGTTGTTTCTGTAGTTTCAGCCAATGTCGTTGTAACTTCGGTTGACAGCTGTGGTTCTTCAGCCGATGCCGTTACAGATGCTGCTGTAAAAAGCAATCCGCAAACAGCGGCACCTGTTATGTATTTCAGGATTTTATTCATTTTATATAATCACTCCTTGAACTTTGGGAAATTTATTCTGAAATGTTTTCCAAGTTTTTATTATAACACTTTTTTTGATAAAAATCCAGTATTTTAACCAAAAAATTCATAGGTAATGTTTACTAAAATTCACAATGATTTTTTATTTTAAAGGCTGAAAGTATAGGGGAGAAGTTCTCCGAGCGTCAGAACACAGTCGGAGAGTATTACTTTGAAATTGCTGTCACAGAATTCAGCCATAACCTGTCTGCATGCACCACAAGGATAGCACGGAGCAGACATGTCATCATTACTGCTGCCGGCAATGGCGATAGCTTCAAATTCTCTTTTGCCATCAGAAACAGCCTTGAAAATCGCTGTTCTTTCGGCACAGTTTCCGAGAGGATATGCGGCATTTTCAACGTTACAACCTGTGTAGACAGTACCGTCTTTACATAAAAGTGCCGCACCGACTTTGAATTCTGAGTATGGTGCATAGGCGTTTTCTGATGCCTTTACGGCTTTTTCAAAAAGATTTTTATATGTTTCGTTCATAGCCCTGAAGTTCCTTTCATTCTTTAAAATAATAATACAGATGAAATTTATATTTGTCGGTGTAATTTTATTCTTGATTTTGCAAATTATTTGTAGGGGACGGCGCCTACGACGTCCCGTTAATTAAACATAATTATCGGCGGTGCGTCGAGGGCGCCGCACCCTACAAATGGCTGAAATATATCATTTACATGTAGGGGCGAGCATTGCTCGCCCGCAAAATGTAATCCGAACGGGTCACCAATGGTCGCCCCTACAGGAAAATGAAAATAAATCGATGCGACAAATATAAATATAACACATTATATAGACATAAAAATCCATACCCTTAAAATATACAATAATATAAGCTCAACAGCTATTATTATAGGAGAATATTTTTTTAATAAATTCCATATACTAATCGGCTTTGATTTGGATGTTTTATTGTATATTAAACAAGCAGAAAATATGATAAGCAATGAAGCAATAAATAAAATTGTGGCATGCAACAGACCATCATCTGAGATAATATCAAGCATGTCAGTCGCATATAGAAATTCTGCTGTAAGAATAATAAAAAATCCAAATGTCGACATAATATATCCTCCCGAATTTAATTTTTAAAAACTTAAAGCAGACGCAAAAGCGTCTGCTTTGAAATTGATTGAATATAAGATTATTTTGAAATAAGTGCGAGAGTATCTCTTGCGATAAGAAGTTCTTCGTTTGTAGGAACAACCCATACTTCTGCCTTTGAATCAGGAGTTGAGATCTTCTTGAGTTCGCCTCTTACTGTCTTGTTGAGTTCTGTATCGATCTTGATACCCATAAAGTCCATGTTTGAGCATACGCCTTCACGAACTTCCCATGAGTTTTCACCGATACCGCCTGTAAAGATAACAGCGTCAAGACCGTTCATGATAGCGGCATATGAGCCGATGAATTTCTTGATTTCGTATCTGAGCATATCAGCTGTAAGCTGAGCCTTTTCGTTACCTTCGTGAATAGCTGTGTAGATTTCTCTGTTGTCTGATGAAACTTCAGAAACACCGAGGAAACCTGACTTCTTGTTGAGGTAGTTGCTCATATCATCAGGAGTCATGTTGTGCTTTTTAGCAAGGAATGTAACGGCTGATGCGTCAATAGAACCACTTCTTGTACCCATGATGATACCATCAAGAGGAGTAAAGCCCATTGAAGTATCGATAGACTTACCGCCTTCAACAGCTGTGATTGAAGAACCGTTGCCGAGGTGGCATGAAACGATCTTGATGTCCTTGATGTCCTTGCCCATAGCCTGTGCAAGAGCCGCAGAAACGAATCTGTGTGAAGTACCGTGGAAACCGTACTTTCTTACATGGTACTTTTCATAATCCTCGTAAGGAATACCATACATATAAGCTTTTGGTGGGATTGTCTGATGGAAAGCTGTGTCGAATACTACAGCCTGTGGAACGTCAGCGGCAAAAACCTTCTTACAAGCTCTGAGTGCGAGAGCGTGAGCATGGTTATGTACCGGAGCGAGGTCAGCGAGTTCGTCAATCTTGTCGATTACTTCGTCTGTAACGAGTGTTGTCTGGCTGAATACTTCAGCACCCTGTACGATTCTGTGACCTACAGCTGAGATTTCAGACATATCCTTGATAACAGCCGCATCACCTGTTGTAAGAGTTTCAACAAGCTTTTCAAAAGCTTCTGTGTGTGTAGGGAATGCACAGTCCTGATCGAGAGTTCTTCCGTCAGCAGTCTTGTGTGAGATGTGACCATCAATACCGATTCTGTCACAGTTACCCTTTGCGATTACCTTTTCGCCGTCCATGTCAATAAGCTGATACTTGAGTGATGAACTTCCGGCGTTTACTACTAAAATTAACATTTTTAAAACAACCTTTCTGTCTGCTTACCGAAAATAATTTATCGGAGCGACATTTTTTTCATACACATATATTATATAACTTTTCTCTTAAAAATGCAAGGGTTTTAGCAAAAAGCCGTGAATATTTTGTCAATATACAGAATTTTCAATGCTTACTTTGTGTAAATACACTTATCTCCTATATAAATTTCAGCAACATTTTTGGGATTTATAGGTTCTTTGAATTCCCAAACCTGTGTTCCTTTGAATTTAAAATCAACATCTTCGGAAATCCATTGATTTTGTTCAACATGGAATCCATCTGTATCAACAGGTAAATTTTCTACTTCTTCATCCGTTACATAATCAAACGAAGCAAAGCTAGTATAGCCTGATACGATTTTTTCACCATTATCCATCACGATTTCCACATCATCAGCGATATGATATTCGGTATAATTGGTTGTAAGCATTTTAAAAGGAGTGATTTTTATTTTGTTAAACATATCGTTTTGTATTTTCATTTGGTCAGATGAAATTTCAAGAACAGGAACATCATCAAAATGAAGGTCGAATTTTATAAGAACATAATCCATATTGTAGTTATATGTTTCAAGATTCTCAACCGTCATTAAATCATATGGATAATTTTCGCAGCCCTGGTCATAAAGTGTATTTGTTTCATCTTTGCCATTTGTAAGTTCAAAAAAATCATCATGGTTATATAAATGAATAGCTATTTTGTCATCACTTGTAAAATCTATTGTATCAACTGAATACATAACTACATATTTTCCTTCATCATTAACAGAACCGTAAAATGATGCAGATTTGTTGTTATCTTCTCCGAAAACATCATAGGATTCCGATGCCAGTTCCCAAAGATACAGATTTTCAATATCATACCCCGCCGGCATTTCATCAATATTAAACTGACAGTAAATCGACTGTTCATCTGCAATAACGCCATCAAGTGACATTTTTATACCGCAGTTGCTGTAACATTCATAATTGCTTGTTTCGGCAACGAGTGATTCAATGTCCTCGGAAATAGCAAAATCGTCTTCAAAGAAAGACTTTATCCATTCATAATTCATCGCCGCACTTACTCCGACAGTACCTATGCACAGTGCC
>JAFQBO010000337.1 GCA_017416665.1 Oscillospiraceae bacterium | reverse complement strand
TGTTCTTAGCGATATATCTCTTAACCTGTCCAGGGAGGTTCTTTTCAAGACCTTCCATATCCCAGATTGTGTTAAGGAGGAATACACCGCCCGGCTTGATGTCTGAAACCATGTCATACTTGTCGATATAGCTCTGGTTATGACATGCTACGAAGTCAGCCTTGTTGATAAGGTATGTTGACTTGATAGGTGACTTACCGAAACGGAGATGTGAAACTGTTACACCGCCTGATTTCTTTGAGTCGTATGAGAAGTAAGCCTGAGCATAGAGATCAGTGTGGTCACCGATGATCTTGATTGAGTTCTTGTTGGCACCAACTGTACCGTCTGAACCAAGACCCCAGAACTTACATGATGTTGTACCTGCAGGAGCTGTATCGTCGCAAGCAACTGAATCAAGTGAGAGGTTTGTAACGTCATCCTTGATACCGATTGTGAACTTCTTCTTTGAGTCGTTCTGGAATACAGCGATGATCTGTTCAGGAGTTGTATCCTTTGAACCGAGACCGTATCTGCCTGAGAATACAGGTGTGTTGTTGAACTTAGTGTCCTTGAGAGCCGCAACAACGTCGAGGTAAAGCGGTTCGCCGAGTGCACCAGGTTCCTTTGTTCTGTCGAGAACTGAAATTCTCTTTACAGAATCAGGGATAGCAGCAACGAGCTTGTCAGCTACGAATGGTCTGTAAAGTCTAACCTTAACGAGACCGTACTTGCCGCCCTTAGCATTTAAGTAGTCAATTGTTTCTTCGATTGTATCGTTTACTGAACCCATAGCAACAATTACGTGTTCTGCATCAGCAGCACCGTAGTAGTTGAAGAGCTGGTAGTTTGTACCAATCTTAGCGTTTACCTTGTTCATGTAATCTTCAACGATTGCAGGCATAGCATCGTAATATGGGTTACAAGCTTCTCTTGCCTGGAAGAAGATGTCAGGGTTCTGAGCTGTACCTCTGAGAACTGGGTGTTCAGGGTTTAAAGCTTCCTTACGGAAACGTTCAACAGCTTCCCAGTCGATGAGATCCTTTAATTCATCATCTGACCATGTTTCGATCTTCTGAATTTCGTGTGAAGTTCTGAAACCGTCGAAGAAGTGGAGGAATGGTACTCTGCCTGTAAGTGAAGCGAGGTGTGAAATAGCACCGAGATCCATAACTTCCTGTGGGTTTGTTGAACAAAGCATAGCGTAACCAGTCTGACGACATGCATATACGTCTGAGTGGTCACCGAAAATATTAAGAGCGTGTGAAGATACGCAACGTGCTGAAACGTGGATTACTGATGGAATAAGTTCACCGGCAATCTTGTACATATTAGGGATCATAAGGAGAAGACCCTGTGAAGCTGTATATGTTGTTGTAAGAGCACCTGCTGAGAGAGAGCCGTGAACTGCACCTGCAGCACCTGCTTCTGACTGCATTTCTACAACCTGTACAGGCTGTCCGAATAAGTTCTTCTTGTCCTTTGCTGCCCACTGATCTGTTACTTCAGCCATTGGTGATGATGGTGTGATTGGGAAAATAGCCGCAACTTCTGTAAATGGGTATGATGCCCAAGCTGCAGCGTTGTTACCGTCCATGGTTTTCATTTTTCTTGCCATTGGAAATGTCCTCCTAATTTTATTATAAAATCTGGAATTATGTTACAAAAAGGTACATAACTTCATGTTTTATAATAACACAATTTAATGCTTTTGTAAATACCCTTTTTGTAAAATCAGAACATTTTCGACATGTTGTTCAATAAAATTGTTAAAAATTAGTCACGCTAACAAAAAGATTTTTGTTTTAACTTCAATTTCTGTTTTCTACATATTTCAGCAAAAATGTGGAAATATATGCTGTGACATTAGTTAAAATTCAACAAAATAGAAATATTTAAATTAGTCATTTCCCCAAATTTAAGAAATTTTCAGAAAAAAATTAGGTTTTTTGTTGACGATTAGAAGTTTTTAGTGTATAATACAGATAGTGTTAAATAACAAGATTATTTGCACTCGTTTTGTTGTCTCCTTTCTTTTGTTCTACACATATTTATTTTCTCTTTTTTAAACTTTCCTCCGGTATCGTAAACCGGAGGTTTTTCTTTTTTACACAAATCAGGCAGGTTTCACCTGTCTGATTTTTTTTATTTTGACTTTCTTGGATACGGCTCTTTCTTATCGGTCAGTTCAACAATATAGTCAATACTTGTTTCAAAAATTCCTGCAAGACTTATTAACTGGTCAACTGTAGGGTATCTCAGACCTCTTTCAATTTTAGAATAATCACTCTGATCAATACCTATTTTCATTTGTAACTGCAACTGGGTCATTCCCTTTTCTTTTCTGAGTTCTCGGATACGTTTCATAATTATACTCCTTTACCAAAATTATTTATTATAATTATGGCATATTGACCTATTGACAAATAGGTTGATTTGACCTATAATATTTATAGGGCGTTTTGACCTATTTAGTAAATATTGCATTGCAATATACAATATAAAAATTATAACCAGTTAAAGGAGAATTATAATGGAAAAGGATTTGAAATACTGTAAGCATTGTGGAGAATTGATAAATATTGACGCTGTAATTTGCACAAAATGCGGAAGACAGGTTGAAGAATTAAAAAAAGACAATAATACGCCGCTCATTATTAATAACAATAGTAGCAGCAGTTCAGCTGCTGCAGCGGCTTCTGCTTCAAGTGAACCACGAAGAAGACATTATTCGCTTTTCGTTGATATTATTATGTTATGTTTTACTGCCGGTCTTTGGGCAATCTGGATGCTGATCAGACCTAAGTATGAGTAATAATCTGAAAAAGCAAACACTGCTGTGATACGAAAATGTCACAGCAGTGTTTTTGTTTATATTTTGTTAGTACAACGGAAGTTTCAGAAAACCTGAAATACCCGCGGTGAAAATTATAATTCCTGCAATATACATTAAAATCAACAAAACCAGAATAACATACATAACAGCAATATTATCATGATCTTTATTTGATTTAATGTTAAATACCGTCTGAATAAATGAAGGTGTAATTATAGTCAGTGTGCCTGCTAAAGCCCACCATGTGTTTTTAGTGTTCAAATCAAATATAGCGGATACAATGATGTTGACAATATAAAGAATTACAGATATACAATATCCTGTTTTTTTCATTTCAAATCCCTCTCCTTTATAAAACAATAAGCTAACCCCACACCAAACTGTGCGGGGTTCAGTCTGTAGAAAAACCTCAAAATTAAAGTTCGTGCCGATTAAATCGGCAGGCAAATTTGAGTACGACCCAAGTAAGGGGACGCTTTTTCTTGCAAAACGTCCCCTCTTTAAAAACAGCCCAGTGGGCTGTTTTTCAATTCACCCCTCG
>JAFQBO010000336.1 GCA_017416665.1 Oscillospiraceae bacterium | reverse complement strand
GATGGGGTATTTCGCCGTCTGCGGACGGCGACCAAAGGCTCTGCCTTTGGATTCCGCAAGCCTTTAAAAAGGCTTGACCGAAACTTTTAGTTCTTATTATTATGCCATCGTGCAGTATACTATAAATTATAATTTTTCTATACCCGAAATTAAAAGTTTTTTGGTTCTTTTTTTCAAAAAAGAACAGACTTTTTCGACAAAAATAGTGGCGACCATCAGTCGCCACTATTTTTATATTTTATTTTGAAAGTTCAATAAGCTTTCTTGTAAGTGTCACAGCATCAAATGTGTTGATTTTACCATCTGAATTTACGTCTGAGGCAGTCCAGTCTGTAAGCTTCTTTGACTTTTTAATCAGAAATTTTTTAAGTGCTGTAAGGTCAGCAAGTGTAATTTCAGCATCCATATTTACATCGCCTGCACCTGCACTCCAGTCAGGAGTTGTTCCGTCAGGTTCAGTACCACCGATAAGCCTGTCGCCTGAATATACACAGATGTAAGGTGCTTTTGCCATTTCTCCTGCATAACCATCATATTCATCGTTGCTTATTTCAAGCATATCCTTACGGCTCCAGTCATCGGAAGTATTCCATGTCGGCTGCCATGAACCAATCTGAAGCTGATACTTCTTGTTTGAATTTGCTACAGCATAACCTTCCCATTTTACTTCTATATAGTAAATATTATCCTTGTAGAGTGTAGGACCTGAAAGTACACCATCAAAATCTGTTTCGGTTGCACACTGATCATAGGTTTCTCTCATCTGAATGTTTGAAATAGTTGTACCGGTTGCATCAAAATAATATCTTACAGAAACGTCTTTGTAAGCCTTTGTTGAGTCAGAGCATACATACATTGTAAGGTTTGTACTGCCTATCTGACCTTCACTGTTTGTCTGGATATTATCAGCAAAGCAGCCTTCCACCCAGAAATTGTTTCCGCCGCTTCCGCCTTCATCTTCTGAATATTCAGGTTCAGGAGGGAAATCAGGAGTAATCTGCATTGATGAGTCGCCAAACATTTCGTAAAGACCAGCACAAGCACCTACAAACGCCGCATTATAGTCGATAGTAACTTCGTTGTAAACCCAGTCTGCTGTAACGTCAATATGTTCATCGTTACCATCAGGGCCACCTACCAATGCACCGTAAAGTACATATCTGTGTTCTGCCGTGTCTTCACATTTGGTAAGACCGGAACAAGCTCTGTGGTGCGGGAATTTTACAGAGTTTTCGTTATAGCCTACAACATAGGAAGTTCCTGCATCATTATTGCCGAGGAGATATTCCATCTGTCCTCTTGCCCATTCACTGCTTTCACCCGGCTTGCCATCGTTTACATACTTGTCATAAACAAGAGCGGCAAGCTGTGCGGCAGTGTTATATCTTGCTGAACCCCATTTATCCAGATAAAAATATCCTTGTGGTGAACGTGTACCGAGTCCGCCTTTACTGCACTTGTCTGTCTGTTCCTTGATCTTGCTCCAGAAATCGGTTATTTCATAGAGAGTTTTACCACTGATTTCAAGGTATCTGTCAAGAATTGTGTTATCCTTGTCGTTTTCCTCAGCAAGAAGACACATAGCACCTGTCCATACGTCATTCCAGCAGTGTACATAGCAAGGAGCGGCATAGTAGTCAAGTACTGTCAGTGACTGGTCAAGATAATTTTTGTCGCCTGTCGCCTTATAAAGCCACATACCTGCCCAGCAGTAGTCGTCTTCCCACTTTGAAGAACGATAAAATGCTCTCGGACCGTCTTCATTGTCACTTAAAAGTTCTGTTGAATCAATACCATATTTTTCAATGCTTTCCTGTGCAAGTTTAAACATAGCCTTTGAATATTTGAGACATTCTTCAGCGTACGCCTTGTCTGTATCCTTAAAGTTAAGATAAGCGGCTGTAAGGGAAGCAGAGGTTGCGGCAAGGTAGTCAATCTGAGGTTTTTCAGGAGTCAGGAAAAATCCCATACGCTTCATGTCATCGATTTCAGGTGAATTCCAGTATGCATGGTCAATTTCACCTTCGCCGACCTGATAACAGAATGCCGCAATATCACCGTTTTCATCAAGGAATGTACATCTGATAAAGTAGTCGTTGAAATATCTCAGAATTGTTTCGATATGTTCCTGCTGCTGAGTCTTTACATATGAATCTCTGAATTCATAGTAACCCCAACCGAGAGTTGATGCCGCATATGCTTCCGGCATACCGAATTCAACGTGGTCACCTGCGTCATGCATACCGCCTGAGACATCGACAAATCCGTCACCATCTGGATCGATGTATTTTTCATATTTGGTAAGCAATTCCTCTGAAAGATTGGTATATTCTGTATTATACGGAAGCTGTGCGTCATAGGTATGACAGTCACCACGCCATGTATACTGTGTGTTTTCGTCTACATCGTTACCACACATGTTTGCGTCGTAAAAATACATTGAATACTGAAGTGCCTTGGCAAAGTTTTCATAATCTTCAGCCGCCGATACATTCATAGTAAT